>JANTGU010000001.1 GCA_024762735.1 Bacteroidales bacterium
CATGCCCACGTTGACCGCGACATGAAAAAAGAGTACCGACGCCACCCCGTAACCATATATCCTGCTAAAGGCCGACCGCTGTCGCTCCGCTAAAAATACCAGCCTAACAAGGAGCGCCCAAAATAGCAGCAAAAGAATGGAACTCCCCACGAAACCCCGCTCTTCTCCAACGGTACAAAAAATAAAGTCGGTGCTTTGCTCAGGCACAAAATGATACCGGGTCAGCATCCCTTGTTTAAACCCTTTTCCCATCAGGCCACCCGACCCAATGGCAATTTTCGATTGATTAACATTGTAGCCCACCCCTCGCGGATCGTGCATCATGCCCAGCAATACTTTAATTCGATTGCGTTGGTGGGGCTGCAAAACTTCCTCAAAAGCAAAATGCACCGAAAAGACAAACATCGAGGACAAAGCAAACAACAGGATGACGGTTTTATAGCTCTTGCGAGCCTTTTTCGAAAGCCAAATCAGCAGCAGTGCCAGCACGGCTAACCCGGCAATTAAATAGAACTTTCCTATTAACAGGGTAAAAACAAACAGGGCTGCCACCACCAATCCCAACACGATAAAAATACCCGAAAAGCCCTCGCGATAAAGTACCAGTATAAAAGAAAAATAGACCAGCGCCGACCCCGTGTCATTTTGAAGAAGGATAAGCAACGAGGGAAACATAATGATGATAATGGCTACCAGTTTGGTTTTTAAAAGCGCCATGTTGACATTAAGTTTTCCAAGATATTTTGCCAATGCAAGTGCCGTGGCAAATTTGGCAAACTCGGCCGGCTGAATGGCAAAGGCTCCTATTTGAAACCACGATTTGGAGCCTGCCACCGTTTTCCCAAACAGCAGCACCCCAATTAACAAAAACAGAATAAAAAAGTATATCCACCAGGCAAAAGCTGAAAAAAACTTGGCATCAATAATCATGATAACAAAAGCCAACAGCAGCGCCAGTCCAATCCATAAAGCCTGTTTCCCAAACCGTTCCGATAAATCAAACATGGAAGCCGATGGGTCGTCAAACGATGCCGAGTAGATGGTAAACCATCCCCCGATGATCAACGTCAGGTATAAGATAACGGTAATCCAATCGGTATTGGCCAATATGTTTTCTCTTTTTGTCACTTTTTCTTTTTATGAATTAAATCGCCCTCAAGTATTCGTTTTTCAAGTCTTTTTCTCTTGACCGTTCCCGTTAAATATTTTTCAATAAGAAGGCTGGCAATGGGGGCAGCCCATTTTGACCCGTAGCCACCGTTTTCAACCACCACCGAAACAGCAATCTTCGGATCATCCATGGGTGCATAAGCGATAAATAACGAGTGGTCTTCGCCGTGCGGGTTCTGAACCGTTCCTGTTTTACCACATTGCTGCAGGCTGTCCACCTCGTAATAGTGTGCTGTTCCGTGTTCCATGGCAAAAACATCGCGCATGGCATCCTGCACAATATCAAAATACTTTGGCTTTACCGCCGTGTTGATTTTTGTTTTGTATTGAGCCATAAGGCTGTCCTCTCCCTCGGCCTGCCGTAAAAAATGAGGAGGATAGTAGTAACCCTTATTAGCTATTACCGTCACGAGGTTAGCCAGCTGAATGGGGGTAACCAATATTTCTCCCTGCCCAATGGCCAGCGAGCGCACGGTTAAGGCATTCCAGCTTCCGCGATACAGTTTATCGTAATAGGCTTTCGATGGAATATTCCCTTTCAACTCGAATGGAATATCGGTATTAAACTTTTGTCCAAATCCAAAGCTCTTTACATCGTTATACCACTTTTCGTAAGCCTGATGAGTGCCCCCCAGCGATGGTTTATTTAACAAGCTTTTAAAGGTGTTCCAAAAATAGGGATTACACGACTGTTTGATGGCTTCGTTAAGATCCAGCGGTGTTTTATGGTGATGGGTACATTTAATTGGAACCGATTCGGGACCCTGGCAGGAAAACTTGGTGTTGGGAGTGATGGCACGCTCCTGCAAAGCTATCAGTGCATTAATCATTTTAAAAGTGGATCCCGGTGGATAGGTACCCATCACGGCACGATTCATCAATGGCTTTAACGAATCTTTCCGCAACAAAGTGTAGTTCTTCGATCGTGAGCGGCCAATTAATAAATTCAAATCGAAGCCGGGACTGCTCACCATGGCTAAAATGTCTCCCGACTTAGGCTCGATAATGACAATGCTTCCTACTTTGTTTTGCATAAGCTTTTCACCATATGCCTGCAAACCGGCATCGATGCTAAGAGTCAGATTTTTGCCGGGAACCGCCAGGGTGTCGTACTTACCATTTTGATAGCTCCCTTTAATGCGATTATGGACATCTACCTGAATCATCGTGGTGCCCTTGATTCCCCGCAGCATTTTTTCGTAAAAACGCTCAATGCCCGACTTGCCGATATAGTCACCCGACCGGTAATAACTATCACGCTTTAAATCGCGCTGGTTTACCTCTCCCACGCTGCCAAGCAGATGGCCGGCAATAGGTTTTGTGTATTTTCTTAGAGCACGGCGCTGTACAAAAAAGCCCTTGTACTTGTACATTTTATCTTCAATTTTGGCATACTCATCTTTCGACAGCTGCTTGATAAAAACCGAAGGCTTGTACCTGGAATAGTGGATGGCTTTTTTCATCCGCTTTTTAAAATAAGCCGAATCAATGTTTAACAACGTGCAAAACTCGTTGGTATCGAGATTTTTAATTTGTCGGGGAATCACCATCAAATCGTAAACAGCGTCGTTGTAAACCATCAACTTACCCTTTCTGTCGTAAATAAGTCCGCGCATAGGGTACTCGGTCACGGTGCGAATGACTAGGTTCTTCGCCGAAGTTGAATACTTGTTCTCAACAACCTGCAGATAGTAAAGTTTCACGACAAACAGCGCCAATATCATTGTAAAAATGAAAATGACAACATATTTTCGTGAAGTATAATCTCTCTTGTACATATTTTAACTGACCATCCTTTATTTGCGAGCCAGAACCCCCTCTACTTTAACCAAAACAACCAAAAATGCTTGTTGAAATTACCGGCACACAAAAGTAGCACAAAAATGTACAATCGTTTGCATAAGGGATTGCGAAAAACAGTTAAAAAAAAGCGCTTGCTAACAGAACTTCTTTTGGGCTGCTGTTAACAAATGAAAAATAAATCAGCTACTTTTGGCATCTTAAACAAAAAATTGAAAAAGATGAAACGTTTGCTTATAGCCACCGGTGGCGGCGACTGCCCCGGGTTAAACGCCGTAATAAGAGCCGTGGTACATCGTGCCTCGCAGGAGAAAGATTGGGAAGTGCTTGGAAGTATTCAGGCGTTTAATGGTGTTTTGTGGGAACCAACCGAAATAGTGCCGCTTGACAACAAAGCCGTATCGGGCATCCATTTTCAGGGTGGAACCATTATTGAAACCACCAACAAAGGAGGCCCGTTTGCCTGGCCGGTTAAAAATGGCGATGGAACCTGGACAACCGTGGATCGCTCCGACGATATGATTCGAAAACTACAATATTTAAACATCGACGCGGTAATTAATATTGGCGGCGACGGCTCTCAACGAATTTCCAACAAGCTCTACGAAAAAGGGTTAAACATTATCGGGGTACCCAAGACCATCGACAACGATTTAAGTTCTACCGATTCTACTTTTGGATTTCAAACAGCCGTACAGGTTGCTACCGAAGCAGTTGACAAGCTGGTAACCACCGCGGCCAGTCACAACCGTGTTTTCTTTTTGGAGGTGATGGGGCGTGATGCCGGTTGGATTGCCCTTAATGCTGCCGTGGCCGGAGGAGCCGAGGTATGCCTTATCCCTGAAATACCTTACGATATCAACAAAGTTAAAGAGGCTCTGGAACAACGCTTTCATCGCGATCGCGGGTTTGCCGTGGTAGTGGTGGCCGAAGGTGCTTTCCCGAAAGGGGGCATGCCCGTGTTTGAACAGCCCAAAGAACCGGGATACGAAAACCGTATGCTGGGGGGCATCGCCCGTAAGCTAATGACCGACCTAAAAGAGAAAGGGTTTAAGCCCGAAATGCGTGAAACCGTATTGGGGCACCTGCAACGGGGAGGCGTTCCCGTGGCTTACGACCGGGTATTGTCGGCACAATTTGGTGTAAAAGCCTTTGAAATGGTGCTAAATCAGGAATATGGTAAAATGGTGGCCTACCGCCATCCCGAATTTGTGGCTGTCCCCTTGAGCGAAGCAGTGGCAAAGCCAAACCTTGTTTCCATGAATAATGCACTGGTAAAAACGGCATTAGGTTTGGGTATATGCCTTGGAACATAATTTTGTTTATAAACTTTATAAATTAATATATTTGACTATCTTTGCCGCCATAATTCTATTATAATTAACAACTTAAAATTTTAAACAATATGGATTTTGATGTAACTAAAATGATTGATGAAATTCAACCAATCATTACCGATTATGGCCTAAAACTTATAGGTGCCATCGTGGTACTTATCATCGGCCTTTGGATTGCCAAAATGATTACCAGACAACTTGGTAAATTACTGAAAATTAGAAACTACGATGCTTCGCTTCAGGGTTTCTTAACCAGCTTGGTGGGCATCCTGCTCAAAACGTTGGTTTTTATTGCCGCGTTGGGCATGATGGGTATCGAGATGACCTCCTTTATTGCCATTCTTGGTGCTGCCGGTTTGGCTGTGGGCATGGCTCTTTCGGGAACCCTGCAAAATTTTGCCGGCGGGGTGATGATTTTAATCTTCAGACCTTTTAAAGTGGGTGATTTGATTGATGCACAAGGATACCTTGGCGTGGTAAAAGATATCCAGATTTTTGTTACCATCCTGACCACTCCCGACAACAAAACCATTATTATTCCAAACGGTGGTTTATCAACAGGATCGTTAACCAACTACAGCACCGAGCCTAAACGTCGGGTTGACTGGACAGTTGGTTTTGGCTATGGTGACGATTACGACAAAGCCAGAGAGTTGGTGTTGGGTATTTTAAAAGCCGATAAAAGAGTGCTGACAGATCCCGAACCATTTGTGGCTTTAGGGGCACTGGCCGACAGCTCAGTAAATTTAACCGTGCGGGCATGGGTAAATGCAGCCGATTATTGGGACGTGTTTTTCGACTTCAACGAACAGGTTTACAAAGTGTTTAACAAAGAGGGTATCAACATTCCATTTCCACAAATGGATGTTCATATTCAAAAATAATTTTTAATACTGGCTGTAGCAAAGGTGCTTTTAGTACTTTTGTTACAGCCATTTTTATATCCTTTTATATGAGAAAAATACTAACCATCCTTTTTATTGGAGCCCTCGGTTTGCTTAGTACCGTTAAAGCACAAAAATTTTATACTACTTCGGGTGGGGAAATGATTTTTTCGTTTGCCACCATCGACAACAATGGAAATAGCGGCAACAACATCATGCGGTGGTCGCCGGTTTTTAACTTCCAGTTTTTTGGAAACTACGATTTTTCAAAACATGCCGGGTTGATTTTTGGAGCCGCCGTAAGAAATGTTGGCTTTATTGATAACAACCCCGACGTTAACAACAGTGCTTACAAAAAAAAGTATCGCACCTACGACGTGGGTATCCCGGTAGGCATTAAAATTGGCAATCTTGACCGGTTCTTTCTTTATGGCGGGTACGAAATCGAGTTTCCGTTTCACTACAAAGAAAAAACCTTTATTGACGGTTCAAAACAAGACAACAAAATTACCGCCTGGTTTTCAAAGCGAACCCCCACTTTTTACAACACCGCTTTCGTGGGAATCCAGTTTCCCTACGGGCTTAACCTAAAAGTGAAATACTACTTTACCAGCTTTTTTAATGAAGATTTTGTGCAGGTTGTTGATGGTATCGATACCAAGCCCTATGCCGGTATGAAAGCAAACATTATCTATTTTTCGTTAAGTTTCGATCTGTTTAAAAACTACAGCATCGATTACCACGACATGAAACCCCCGGCCAGCAAGGCGAACAATAACGTTTATTAATAAAGATAACCGTGAGCGGTATTAACAACAGGAAACAAACCAAACGACAAGTGGGCGCATCGTATGTTACCACCATCATCAGTATTATGTTGGTGCTGTTTACCCTGGGGTTTTTAGGCTTGATTTTACTGCAGGCACGTTCACTGTCGCGCTACATTAAAGAAAATATCGGCTTTGAAATAGTCATTAAAAAAGGGGTGAAAGATGCTGATATTTTCCGTCTTCAAAAAATGCTTGATGCCCGCAACTATGTTAAATCCACCGAATACATTACCAAAGAAGAGGCTGCAACTCGGTTAAAAGAAACCCTGGGAAACGATTTTGTCAGTTTTTTGGGAGAAGAGAACAACCCGCTGCTTCCCTCGCTGGAGGTTAGGTTTAATGCCGATTGGGCCAGCCCCGACAGCTTAAAGATTATTGAAAAGAACGTGCTTAAAAACGGCATTGTTAAAGAGGTTTACTACCATAAATCGTTGGTAGATGTCATCAATAAAAACATCAGTCGCATCGGCATTATTTTGCTTGCCATCAGTTTGATATTAATTGTAATATCGGTGGCATTAATTAACAACACCATCCGGCTGGCGATTTTTGCCAAGCGTCACACCATTAAAAGCATGCAGCTGGTGGGTGCCACCAATGCCTTTATCCGTCGGCCTTTTGTACAGCGGTCATTGTTACATGGTGCATTAAGCGCGTTGCTTGCCCTGCTGCTGTTAAGCGTTGTAACCACCCTTTTAAAAGAAAACATTCCCGAACTGCAACTGTTGGAAGATCGGTTGACCATGCTCGTGCTTTACCTGGCCGTCTTTGTTTCCGGCATTGCCATTTCCGGTATTTCTACCTGGTTGGCGGTTACGCGCTATTTAAAAACTGGTTCTGACAAACTTTATGGCTAGATTGAGAGATTTCTATTACTTTTGAGGAAATTTTTTAACCAACGCAATATCCACATTATTTATTGCAATTTAAGTTTAACATGATGAAGACAAAAGAGGTAAAAAACAAAAATCAAAACGTGGAAGATTTATTCCCGTTTCATAAAGAAAATTATAAATACCTGTTTTTAGGATTAATTCTGTTGGCACTGGGTTTTATTCTAATGATTGGGGGTGGCTCCGATGATCCCAATAAATTCAGCGATGCCCTTTTCGACACACAACGTCTTACCATTGCGCCATTGCTGTTAATTGCCGGGTTTGCCGTTGAAATGTGGGCTGTGTTAAAACGTCCCGGTCATAAAAACTAACCTCTTTAATTTATGGATATGACTTGGTTTCAAGCACTGGTACTGGCAATTGTTGAAGGCCTTACTGAATTTCTTCCCGTATCTTCTACCGGACACATGATTCTTACCGAGGGAGTTTTGGGCATGAAGAGCAACGACTTTATTCAGGCCTTTATTGTCAATATTCAGTTTGGTGCTATCTTATCGGTAGTGGTACTTTACTGGAAGCGGTTTTTTCAATCGCTTAAGTTTTATTACAAACTTTTCGTGGCTTTTTTGCCGGCAGCCTTTTTTGGCTTGCTGCTTCACGACTATATCGACCAACTGTTGGAAAGTGTTTATGTGGTGGCCGTGATGCTAATAATAGGTGGCGTAATTTTGATAATGGTTGACCAATGGTTTAAAACCACCGCCGAAAAAGGGAAAGAAGACGTTACTTACAAAAACGCACTGGTTATCGGACTTTTCCAGGTGCTGGCCATGATACCGGGTACGTCGCGTTCAGCTGCCACCATCATTGGCGGGATGGTTGAGAAAATGAACAAAAAAGCAGCTGCCGAGTTTTCCTTCTTTTTGGCAGTCCCCACCATGGTGGCCGCTTCGGGGTATAAACTGCTCGAAAACCACGAAGCCATTACCTCCGACAACATCGGGTTGTTGATTTTTGGCAACGTGATTGCTTTTATCGTGGCACTGCTGGCTATCAAATCATTCATCAGCTTTTTAACAAACCACGGCTTTAAAGTTTTTGGCTACTACCGCATCATTGTCGGCGTGGTTATTTTGGTGCTCTATTTGTTCGGCGTTGATTTAACAATTTCCTAATGGCTTTTGATTTTGTACAGGGCGAAGTGTTGCTGGTTGATAAACCGCTGGAGTGGACTTCGTTTGACGTGGTAAATTTTATCCGTTCGTTTCTGCGTAAAAAATATGACCTTAAAAAATTAAAGGTAGGTCATGCCGGCACGCTCGATCCACTTGCCACGGGATTGTTGATAATATGTACCGGTAAAATGACCAGGCAGATTGATACGTTTCAGGGAATGGACAAGGTGTATGTTGGGCAGATGAAACTGGGAGCTACCACCCCGTCGTTTGACAAAGAGACCGAAGAAGACAGTCAGTTTGCCATCGATACTATTTCGGAAAAAGATCTTTTTGAAACCGCGAAAAAATTCCTTGGCGAAACAGACCAAATTCCTCCCCTCTATTCGGCTGTTAAAATTGATGGCAAAAGGGCTTACGAGCATGCGCGCAAAAAGGAACATCGTGAAATAAAAGCCCGAAAGGTTATTATTCACGATTTTAACCTGCTTAACATCGACTTACCGCTTATCGACTTTTATGTAAAAAGCAGCAAGGGTACCTACATTCGCTCGTTGGTACGCGACTTTGGAAAAGCGTTAAACAACGGGGCTTACCTTACTGCGCTACGACGCACCCAAATTGGCTCGTTCTCGGTAAAAGATGCCTATACCCTCGATGCTTTTAAAGAGGCTGTAATGATAGAAACTGATAACCATGAATGAGCAACATCAATCCATCGTAGTAACCAAAAATACGGGTGAAAAAGATGTTTTTGATGCGGAAAAACTGAAGTCAGCCTTGCGTCGTTCGGGGGCTACTGAAACCGAAGTGGATTTGGTTGAGCAGGAAGTTTTGTATAACCTTTACGATGGTATCACCACCAAAAAAATTTACCGGCTGGCCTACAACCTGCTTCGGAACAAATCGAAACGAACAGCAGGCAGATACCGGTTAAAGAGTGCCGTGATGAGTTTGGGCCCTTCGGGCTATCCTTTCGAAAAATTTTTAGGCCGCTTGTTTGAAAGCAAGGGCTATAAAGTATCGGTGAATAAAATAATCAAGGGTAAATGTGTAACCCACGAAACCGACCTGATAGCCAATAATGGCACCGAGCAAATCATGGTCGAGTGTAAGTTTCACAGCAGGATTACACAAAAAAGCGATGTTAAAGTACCGCTTTACATTCAATCGAGGTTTCTTGATATTAAAGCTGTTTGGGAGCAAAATCCGGATTTAAAAAATACTCGGCTTTACGGCATGGTAGCCACCAATACCCGCTTTACCGAAGATGCCAAAGATTTTGCCCGCTGCGTGGGACTTAAAGTGATCAGCTGGGATTATCCCTCCGGGAACAGCTTGCGCGAATGGATTGACGATAGCGGTTATTATCCCATTACCGCCTTGCAATCGTTGCGAAAAAAAGATACCGAACTGCTGCTTGAAAACAACCTGGTGTTATGCCGCGAGCTTGAACCAAACAGGCAAAAGTTGCGCGACCTTAACTTTAGCGAAAGCAACATAAAAAAAATACTTACCGAAGCCGCTCATCTGATTTCTTAAAAACAATTTATTATGAACGAAGCTCTTTTTGGAAAAACATTATCCGAATTACAGGAAATTACCAATACGTTGGGATTACCCAAATTTACTGCCAAACAACTCGCCGAATGGCTTTATAAAAAACATGCTGTTTCGTTTGATCAGATGACCAACCTGTCGAAAAAGGCAAGAGCCATGCTGTCAGCGCAATACGACATTGGCTTAACAAAACCACTCACGGTTCAAACCTCTTCTGACGGCACTAAAAAATATCTTTTTAAGTCCGATTCAAAAGGCTTTATCGAAGCGGCCTATATTCCCGAAACCAAGCGACACACGCTTTGTGTTTCATCGCAGGTAGGCTGCAAGATGAATTGCAGCTTTTGCGCCACGGGCAAACAGGGCTTTCAGGCAAACCTTTCTGCCAAAGAGATTATTAACCAGATAGCCTCTATCCCTGAGAGCGATCAGCTTACCAACCTGGTGTACATGGGCATGGGCGAACCACTCGACAACCTCGACGAGGTACTCAAAAGTCTTGAAATCCTGACGGCTGACTGGGGATTTGAATGGAATCCGAAAAAAATTACCGTTTCAACCATTGGGGTGATTCCTGCCATGAAACGGTTTCTGGAGGAAAGCACCGCCCATTTAGCGGTTAGTCTGCACAATCCTTTTGACGATGAACGGTCGGCTTTGATGCCTGTAAACAAAGCGTTTCCTATTAAAGAAATTATTGACTTGCTTAAAAAATATTCGTTCGACCGTAATCGAAGAGTATCGTTCGAGTACATCGTTTTTGGCGGACTTAACGATTCGCGACGCCACGTTAACGAGCTGGCTCGCCTGCTAAACGGCATGAATTGTCGCATCAACCTTATCCGGTTCCATACCAACCCCGGCTCCGACTTAAACGGCACCGATGAAGAGAGTCTGATGGCATTTAAAGAGGCACTTAACGCGAAGGGCATTGTTACCACCATCCGTGCTTCACGGGGTCAGGATATCGATGCTGCCTGTGGTTTGTTAAGCACCAAAGAGCTGCTAAAAAAACAGTAGTTGCATGCTTTTACAGACCTAACATCAATTTTTTCCAGAAAAAAAATTATTGAGAATTTTGTAATTAGTAACTTATAAGTTACTTTTGCAGAATGGATCAAATAAGAAAAGTTGTTGCTTATAAAGACTATTTCGAGATTTTCTTGAAAAAGCAACCCATTAAGGTTCAAAATAAGATTTATAAGATTATTGAAGCAATTGAGACCTTTGAGAGAATTCCGGAAAGTTATCTCAAATTAATCAAAGGTACTAAAGGTCTTTATGAAGCAAGAATTTCTTTAGCATCGAATATTTGGAGAGTGTTTTGTTTCTTCGATAAAGGAAAACTTGTAATCTTACTTAATGGATTTACAAAAAAAACAAAAAAGACTCCAAAACGTGAGATTGAAAAAGCGATTCGTTTAATGAAAGAATATTATGAAAACAAAAAGGAGGAATAAAATGGATACTAAAAGTTGGACTGAGATAAAAGATGAAGTTTACGGGAAAAAAGGAACAGAAAGAAGAGATGAACTTGAACGTGAATTTGAATCTTTTAAAATTGGACTTTTATTAAAGAAAGCAAGAGAAGAAAAAAAAATGACGCAACAACAACTAGGAAATATTGTTGACAAACAAAGGACTTATATCTCGCGTGTAGAGAATAATGGTAGTAATCTAACATTAAAGACTTTATTTGATATTGTTGAAAAAGGATTGGGTGGGAAAGTTAAAATCTCGATTGAATTATAAAAGTTGTGTCCAGCAATTGTTAACTTCTAAATCTCGATGAACAGCATACTATTCAATTTAGCCGAAAAAGCACATCAGGCCGAACCACAAAACAAGGCACTGGTTAAGAAACTTAAAAAGAAAAAACCCAAAAATCTTGACAACATCGTCCACGGGCTGCATGAGGAGGTTTTTTCTGAAATCGACTGCCTGGCTTGTGCCAACTGTTGCAAAACGCTCGGACCACGTGTTACCGACAACGATATTGCACGGTTGGCCAAACACCTGAAAATAAAACCGGGAAAATTTATCGAAAGCTACCTGCGTCTTGATGAAGATAACGATTATGTTTTTAAGGAGATGCCCTGCCCGTTTTTGCTGCCCGACAACTACTGTATGGTTTACGAACAACGTCCAAAGGCATGCAGGGAGTACCCTCATACCGACCGGAAGCGGTTTTACCAGGCACTTGACATCACCTTGAAAAACACCGCCACCTGCCCCGCCGTTTACGAAATAATGGAACGATTGAAACAGGCTAATATCTAGCAACTCTCAGGTTTTGTACTTACTTTTGACCGCTTAAATATCAAAACAGGATGTTGCATATGCAAACCATTAGCTTACATAAACCCGGGGTTGTAGATTACAAAGAAGCCTGGGAGATTCAAAAACGCTATTTTACCAATAACTTTGAAATTAAAACCGGTAAAAAAGAGGGAGAAACCTCCAACCACCTGTTTTTACTGGAACACCCCCACGTGTACACGTTGGGAAACAGCGGTGACAAAAACAACTTGCTGCTAAGCGACGACCTTCTTAAAACAAAACAAGCTTCTTTTTATAAAGTGGAAAGAGGGGGTGATATTACCTACCACGGCCCCGGGCAACTGGTGGGATACCCCGTTTTTGACCTTGATAAACTAAACCTCTCCATCAAGGATTTCGTGTATAACATCGAAGAGGGGCTCATACGCACGGTTGCGCATTTTGGCATTCAGGCCGGCCGGCTGGAAGGAGCTACAGGTGTGTGGCTGGAACCTAATCACCCGCAAAAAGCACGCAAAATAGCTGCCATTGGCATGAAAATCAGTAAAAAGGTAAGCATGCATGGTTTTGCCCTTAATGTAAACACCAACCTCGACTATTTCGGCTATATCATTCCCTGCGGACTACAGGATAAAGGGGTAACTTCAATCCAAAAGGAGTTGGGCAAAAGGATTGATATGGAAGAAGTAGAAGCTGTTTTATTGAAGATGTTTGAGGAGGTGTTTGCCACCAAATTTATCTCGTAAGGTTTACTCAAAAAGTTGTTGAAGCACTTCCAGGCTTTTAAGGTTGCCAAAGCCTGAAAGGTGCAACTGGTAGTAGGTAATCAGGCAGTTTAATAATTTCCGGCGTTGGCCGGAGGTGAAAGAGAGCTCACCCAAACCGGTAAAAGAAGTTGACAACAGCTGGTGAAACATTTCGGCAGTAATACCGCTAATATAATGCGGGTGTGGCGGCTCACTGTTTACAAAAACCCCTTCCTGCAAGTCGAAATAGCCGGAAGCCCGCTCAGGATTTTTAGGGTAGAATCCCAAAAACTTCGTCATCTGCATTAAAAAAACCAGATGAAAGTCAGCGCCGGGAGACGGAGCCAAATCGTACCATATTAAACTTTTCCACAACCACTCGAAAAGTGTTTGGTTGGCCGATTCTTCTTTGATAGAACGCGCCAGCACTTCGGTTAAAAACATCAACACCGAACGCTTCTGCATGTCAAACGGGATGGATTGATACGCAAAAGCAACCCTCGCTTCTTTTAAAAAATTAAGCTCCTTGTTTTCGCGGTGATGGGCGGTAATTTCCAACAGCTGCAAGGGTTGAAACAAAGCTGTTTTAATTTTAGCTTTTTTACTCCTGACGCCTTTAATGATGTACGATTGAATACCCAGGCGCTCTGTCAGAATTTTGACAATAATGCTTGTTTCGGAATACTTAACAGTATGAAATACGATGCCTTTGGTACTCTCAATCATAAGTTAATTTCTTTCATTCCCCTTTTGAGAGGAAAAAAAGGGTGTGTCAATTTAAAACGATATTTACTTCTTGATTTTCTGATTTTTACCCCTACCTTACCACCAAAATTTTTGTCACCACTTTTTGCGATCCGTCGCTGTTGGTTACAAAAACAAGATACACACCCGAGGCTGCTTTTCGCCCGTCCAGCGAGTAGCCGTTCCAAATAGCCTGCCCACCTTCCGACTTGGTAGCGTAAACAGCATTTCCATAAGAATCGGTAATTTTTACATCGGCATTATTGACCAGTCCTTTAATGGCAATGGGACCGTTGTAGTTTGGGCGCACGGGATTGGGATAGGCATACACACTATCGTTGGTAGGGTTCGGGGGCGTGGCTTCTCCTTTGTACGAGATAATACCATTGGTGGTGCCGATAAACACTTCCCCGTCGCTATTGATGGTAATGCCAATGATGCTGTTGGAAAGCAACGGGCTGTTTTCGGCGGTAAAATGGTTTAACTCCTTAAGGCCGTCAGGCGAAAACTGAAAAACCCCTGCCCGTTCAGTTCCAACCCATTTGTTATTGGCTCCATCCACCGCAATGGCCGTAACTTGTTCGGTTTCCAACAGGTAATCCGCCAGGCCGGAACCGTCGTTTCGAGGGACAAGAATCTGGTGGGCATCAAAGTCGGCGCCGGGAGTAAAAATAAGCTCCGGGCTTGAAAACACGCTTATTCCTTTGTCCGAACCTATCCAAACTTCACCATCCTGATCGGTAGCCATGGCAAAAACATCGGTACCCGGTATAGCCCCGTTTCCTGAAGAAGAGCTTAATACTTTTACTTTATCGTCAGCCGGGTTGTCCAGTGTGTTGTTATCATTAAAAACAATTAAAAAACCCTCTTTCCGTTTGAATATCCATTTTTGGTTTTGATGATCGACCATCAATTCAGAGATGTCAATGCCACTTAAACCGCCACCCAGGTTAAACGATTTCCACGTTCCGTCGGTAAGCATCACCGACAAGAGTGTGGGAGACCCGGAGTTGGCTACCCACAGGTTACCCTCGCTATCGAAATCGAGGCCACTGACAAGGGTTAAGTAATCGGCGGCAATCCAGGGTTGTAGTGTGCTGTTGCTCTTGTCGTAAATTTGCGTGAGGTTACCATTTTCAAATTTCAACAATCCTTTTCCCCAGGTGCCCACGTAAGCAATGTTGTGGTTTGCCGGGTTTACCTTTACACTAACAAAATCTGAAATGGTATCGAAGGCCGCCGTGTTGGTATAATTGTGGGTTTCCCAGGTATCGTCCACGAAAGAAAAGACCCCGTCGCGCATGTAAAGTTTACCCCAGTTAGAATTGTGCCCACCGGCTGCCACCCATACATTGGTGCCACCGGCATCTAAATCAAACACGTTGGGTGTACCGGGTCCGTTGGGTCGTATCAACTCGCCATTCCACCCCCTGTTCCATGCTTTTAAAAGGCCTAAAAAACTGTCTCCTACCCAGTATTCACCGTTATCATCCATGTCGGCAGACAACGGCCTTAATGACATTTCACTGGGTTTCCAGATACTAAAGTTATCCTCCGGGTTTTGATGTCCCACCAGCACATCATACCGTTCCGAAATTAAAAGATTTTCATGGGTAGCATTCAGTTGAAAGTGCCTCGAATGGTTATCGGGTAAGTAATAATCCCACGACGAACCGTTAAAGCTATAGAGTGTATCGCCATCAAACGATTCAGCTTCATAATTTACAATCATCTTTCCGTCAAACCATTCAACCTGATTGTAAAACAAATTGGGATTAGGAAGCCTGTTATCTTTATGCCACTGATTAAAATCGGCTAAATTGGGCGAATCGATACGGGCATAATAGACCCCCTTTTCGGTGGCAGCAAAAAAGGCTGTGTCGTTATAGGCTAAATCCTGCACATCAATAAACCCGCCATCAGGTCCTATGTACCAGGTATCACGAATTTCAAGCTTGTTAATATCAAGTACAACAATGCCAAAACCGCAACTCAGGTAGGCCAGGTTATCACGAAATTCAATGTTGTTGATGGTTTTGTTTCCAAGAATTTCTTTGTTCTTGATGTCGGCAATGTTAATGATGGAACCATCTTCATGTACAAGATCCATGTTGGTGTTCGCATAGGCAATTAACAGCGACCGGGTGCCGGCATGATAACCTATTTTACTGATTCCTATATCGTTTAACCCCTTCACTTTGTCAATCCTTTCAATACGGTTATCACCCGAATTGTAGGTGAAGATATCAAATGGCGTTGCCGCGTAAACCATGTTGTCTGTGGCAACTACATCAATTACCTTTTGATAGGGTAGATGAGTCCGCCATTGTCCGATGCCAATTTCCTGTGAAAACAGGTTAGAAGAAAATATTGTTAAAGTAAAGGTAAAGAGTAGCCACTTAAATTTCATAAAATCAAATTATAATGTTCAAAAAACAAGCTGCTGAAAACAGCTTTTACTATAACTTATAAATTACAAAAATATTGTTTTATAAGAAGGTATTGGCAGGCAGGTGGCAAAATATTAACCCACAGTACGGGGCGCTATCCATGTGAAAGCGGAAAATATTAACATAAACTTAAGGTTAAGGTAAAATAGAAGTAACGTTGCATACCTATATTTGCGACCAATAAAATACGCTTAACCATGAAAAAACATTTTTTAACCATAGTATTAGTTGCCCTGGTTGGCATTTTCGCTTATGCCGGCAATGATAACGACAAAAAAGAGGCTGCCTCTGACAATGCTCCTGCTCAAACCATTTCGGTTACAGGAAGCGTAAGTGATTTCGTATCCGGCGAAAATCTGACCGGTGTCGAGATTAAATTAGAAGGCACAAATTTAAAAACCTATTCCGACTTTGACGGAAACTTTACCTTCAAAAATTTAAAACCGGGTACCTATAATATTATAGCTTCTTATATTTCGTACGATAAGAGCCTGGTTGAAAACTTTAAAGCTGCTAAAGATAACAACGAACTTTCCATTAAACTGCAAGCCTCCAAGTAACTCCACCATAAAACTTTAAAAAAACACGAATAATTTACCGGTTCGTGTTTTTTTTTGCATCATGATTTTTTAAAAAACGGGGGTTAAAACTTTACAAAACCATAAACATATCTTAATCATAGGGTATTATACGTTGTTTTTCTTTGTCGGCAATGAAGCAAAAAAGACGTAAAGTTGATATTGTCGTTATTTCAGATACTCATCTGGGAACGCGTGGCAGTCAGGCTAAAGATTTGCTTAGCTATTTAAAAAGTATTAAGCCGGGAAAGCTGATATTAAATGGCGACATCTTAGATATATGGCAGTTTAAAAAATACTACTGGCCCAAGGCGCACATGAAAGTGGTAAAGCAAATAATAAATTTTGCAGCCGAGGGTGTTGACACTTATTACATTACCGGAAATCATGATGAAATACTAAGGAAGTTTACAGGTTTAACCCTGGGTCATCTTCATCTTGTTAATGATTTGGTACTTGACCTTAATGGAAAAAAGGCCTGGTTTTTCCATGGCGATGTTTTTGACATGATTATTCAAAACTCAAAATGGCTGGCCAAAGCAGGTGCTTTTGGGTACGACCTGTTAATTGTGCTGAATAATGTGATTAATTATTTTGGCAACTTGATGAAGCAGCCTCGTGTTTCGATGTCGAAAAAAATAAAAGACAATGTAAAAACGGCGGTAAAGTATATTACTAATTTTGAAGATACCGCGGCACGTGTCGCGAGTAAAAAAGGGTATGACTATGTAGTATGCGGACATATTCATAAAGCTCAAAACCGACTTGTACAGGCTCATGAAGAGGGCAACGAAATTATTTATCTCAACTCGGGTGACTGGATTGAAAACCTTACAGCACTGGAGTATCACAATGAAACATGGAGCATCTATGAATACCGCAAGGACAAATCGGTGGGAGAACAACCGGAAGAAGAACAAGACGATGCCCTGGCCATGGTTGACCTAAAACCAGCTGTTTTGTTAGAAGAAATGTTTTTAAATTTTCAAAAATAACAGCCATGAGGGTTTTATATGCTATACAAGGAACCGGAAATGGTCATTTGTCGAGAGCTGCAGAAATATTACCTTTTTTACTAAAAAAGTGCACCGTTGACATATTGGTGAGCGGAAATCAATCGGAAATAAAATTGCGCTACCCTGTTAAATATCAGCTAAAGGGTTTGGGGTTTGTATCTGGAAAAGATGGTGGCATCAATTTTTGGAAAACCTATAGCGAAGCCGATCTCATTTCATTTCAAAAGGAGGTACGCGAACTGCCGGTTGAACAGTATAATTTCATTCTAAACGACTTTGAGCCGGTGTCGGCATGGGCCGCTAAATATAAAAATATACCATGCATATCTTTAAGCCATCAGGCCAGCCTGCTGAGCTCCAAGGTGCCAAAACCAAAGTCGAAAGATTTGATTGGTGCAGCTGTTTTAAAACATTATGCCCCGGCTAATCATCATTTTGGATTTCATTTTTCACCCTACGATTCATTTATTTATACGCCAATCATTAAGCGTGAAATTCGCAGGGCCAAAGTAAAAGACAAGGATCACTATACGGTGTACCTGCCTGCTTTTAGCGATGAAAAATTACTAAAAGTATTTGGTGCGTTTGAAAACGTAACCTGGCATATTTTTTCCAAACATGCGAAAAGAAAATTAAAATACAACAACATTACTATATTTCCTGTTTCAGAAGAGCAATTTATAACAAGTCTGACAACGGGAAGAGGTGTCGTTTCTGCAGCAGGTTTTGAAACCCCCTCGGAAGCGCTTTACCTGGGGAAAAAATTACTGGTCATTCCACAAAAAAATCAGCTTGAACAGCTATATAATGCGGCAGCTTTAAAAACCCTGGGAGTTACGGTTATTAAAAACCTTAAACCCAAGAATGTTGAACGGTTAAGGCACTGGATAGATTTTGGCGAATCCATAAAAATTAATTATCCCGATAAAACCGATGTGGTTGTGAATAAAGTTTTTGAAACCTATTTGTATGGGGTTACCCGGCCATCGCTGACGCGAAGAATTCATGGAAGAGCTAAACGCCTGGTTGAGTTAATGCTTGATTAATTACCTGGCCTACATCTAATAGAATAAAAACAACGCTAATTTATAAACCTGTTTGTTACCGAGCTCTCTTCCATTTCTTTAGAAAGAGATTGGATGGTGCTATATGGAATATCCAGCAAGTCCAGTATAATAAGTCCGTCAAGTGCCTTGTTAAAGCGGGGATCTACATTAAACTCAAGCAACTTAGCATTTTGTTTTAGGTATTTTTTTAACAATACCGGTACTTTAACGTGTCTGAGGTTTACATCCTCTATCAGGTTGTCAAGACGTTTAATGTTATCATCAAGACTTTTGAGTACCGTTTCCCGGTCAATATTTTTATAATCCGGCTTAAACGCTTTACGAGGCTTTACATATTGAGCAAAATTGGGGTGCATATAATTTTTTTGAAGGAAACCAATCATAATACTCTTGGAAAACCTTGAAAAACTGTTGCTGATGCTAACAGGGCCAATTAAATATCTGTAATCAGCATTTTTAAGTAAAACATATAAGATACCTTTCCATAAAAGAAACAATGATGCCGTTTTGCGCTGATACTCTTCTACAATAAAGGAACGTCCCAATTCGATTGATTTTTCCAATACCCGGTTCAACTCTTTTCTAATTTTAAACAAACTGGATATATAAAATCCTTTTACACCAAAAAGTTCTATAATTTCTTTTCCTTTACCAATTCGGTAAGCTCCTGCAATTTTGTTGTTTTTGTTATCCCAAATGAACAAGTGCTCATAATAAAGATCATACTCATCTAAGTCAAAACTCCTGTTGGTGCCTTCGCCGACAGCCCGAAACGTTATTTCCCGCAACCTGCCAATTTCGTTTAAAATATTGGGTATTAAGGCTGCCGGGGAGCAGTAAACCTGATAATTACCACTTTCAAATAAAAGGTGTGTGGCCTCTATTAATTTTATTTCGTTTATTAAGGACTCCACAGGCTGGGGATCAACTATCTTTTTTGCTTTTCCCTTTATTTTAATGCCACTGCTAAAAAAATTATTTACCGTAAAGGGGGTGCCGAGCGCATAGGTTCTTGCACGCAAGTACCTTCCATATTGAGCAATATTGGTAAACTCACTTTGCTGTTTTACTGAAATGGGAGAACCTATCCTGATAACGATGGTTTTATTTTTTTTATTAAGCATCTCCGAAGGCAGGCGGGCAGTACGAAGCATGGGGTTAATGGCACCCAACAAATGAAACAACAGGCTGTTGTGACCATGAAAATAGATAGGAATAACAGGCACCTTTGCTTTTTTAATTAGTTTGATGGCTGACGTTGCCCAGGGTTTATCGCTTACTTTGTTGTTATGATTAAAGGATGAAACTTCGCCTGCCGGGAAAATTCCCATGGGATGACCATCAGCAAGATGTGCCATGGCTTCGCGAATGCCTTTTAAATTTGGCCGCTTATCTTTATAATGTTCAAAAGGATTGACCCCAAATAATTTATCTTCTATGGGCTTTATTTTTTGTAGCAAAAAGTTTCCCATCACCTTAAAATCAGGACGCAGGTCAGATAATATTTTAAGTAACAAGATGCCATCGATACCCCCATAAGGATGATTTGATACGGTTATAAAAGCGCCTTTGGAAGGGATTTTAGCAAGTTCGGCCTCATCAAATTCAAACTTAATTTGTAAAACATCCAACACGTTATTTAAAAATTCACCCTCGGGATTTTGGCTGGCTTTTGAGTAAAGTTTGTTGAATTTGTTTAGCTGTAAAGTACTCATTAAAAGTGTGGCAAGGCCTTCTGCCGGCATGCCGCTTAATGGGGTTAAGCCCGCTATCTCTTGTTTGTTAATCAAATTCATACATTTAAATAATAGGGTTCATGAAAAACCTACCTCATAAAATAATTTTCTTATTTCAGTTTGTAGGCATAAAGTTTGGGGGATATTTCTTTTTGCTTTTCGCTATAAGTAAAATACTCTTTAGAAGAATTGCCCCAGCAGAGCGCCTCTCCTTTTGGCTCCTGAACATAAGGGAGCATGACAGGCTGCCGCGAAAACATGGTAACCAATGATTCTCTCCCGTTTCGTTTCCACCGATAAATATGCTGATAAGTTTTAACCAGTACATGCTTTCCATCCATGGTAATATCGGCAGCCGTTACCGGTTCTCCGTTAAAGTCAATTTTACCCAGAAACTCCAAAGTGTTTATTGCTTGATAACTATATGGAAAACCGAGGGTGTAAATTCTGCAACGACTATTAGATTTTGTAAGAACAACCATTTTTTTGGATATTGGATCCACAAAAAAGGCATCGGCATCCTGAGACAAATCGGGATATTGTAAGCGTATGATACCCGTCGCTCTTATCTCTTCAAACCCTTTAGACGGCGTGAATGCCGGTTCATCAAAAGCAAACACGGTAACCGATTCTCGTTTGTTATAATTATCGCCAATATCGGCCAAAAAAAGTTGATTAAAAACGCCGCTGCTGTCAGGTCCAATGGCTATATCCTCGGCATCTCTAACTCTCCCGTGGATTATTTTATAGTTTGATATTTGCTGCCCATTTTTAGAATAGAGATACAGATACGGGTTGTTGCCGTGATCCTGGTGAACCCAGAAACATTTTTTGTTTTTAATGCTTGACACTATTCCACTTACCTCCGGTAAATTTATACCCGGAGTTGTTGACGACACTGTTGCTTCAATAACCGGAAAGCGAGTAAAAACATCAAGATTAACAATGGAAGCACGCATCTCCCCGGGTTGATCGGCATGATAGCCGCACCCTGAAAACATAACAGATAAAAAACTCAATATTATAAAGAAAAAGGATTTCATTACCAATGTTTTAACTTAGAAAACAGTACAATCTCCCTTGTTGAAAAAGGGTTATTATACTATGAAATTAACACGGCAATGTTATGGCATTAGTATTAGCTGAGTATTAATCGAATATTACTATTTGGTAAATATTTAACTGGTTGACCCCCGTTATCCTTCCTGTTTTCCAGGGTTAAATTCAGCTTGGATTCGCATGCTGTGCGAATTCACCTGTCGCAGATGAATTCCTAAAAAGTTTGGCCATACTTTTTATTGAAAAGAGGATGCCCTAATCGCAAAAAAGGCTGCCACTCCCCAAAAAGGAGCGCAGCCTCGAAACCAAATTCCTACCTTTGGTTATGTCGTTAATTTCCATTGGACGAACCTGAAACTGTCAGGGTTTTGCCATTGTTAATGGTAAATGTTTTTCCGCTTTCGGTAGTAATCTCGATAACCTCTTTATCCTCATCCAGCGTGATGTTGGAGTTGATTTTTACCCTCGACCAGCTTTTGGAAGGGCTTCCCTGCCCGTCTAACCAGTTGGCAGCTTCCGACCAGTTGCCATCGCTGCCGCTTTCGAAAGGTACAGGAGCGGTGGAGTTAACCCAATCATCATCTGTCATATTAGTCAGTGTGCCTTGATTTCCGGAAATAAGATCACTCGCCGTTGTTCCGCTCCCATCATTAAATTGCCAATAACTTATCAGGCCGGTTTCGCTGCCGGAAAGGGTACGGCACATATTCTCTCGGATTTGTGTTGAATCAAGGGCTACATTCCAGATGCGGACTTCATCCATTAATCCACTAAAAAAATACCCACCGTTTGTACCCGAAGCGATAACTTTATCATCTGTATTATCCACGAAAATATAATCAGCATCGGAAATCAGGGTTTGTTCTTCTCCGTTTACATAGATTTTATGCGTTCCGCTACCGGTTCCACTTCTGGTATAAACAATATGGTTCCATTGGTTGGGAACAATAGCATTATCATTTGTTTGAGCAATCCAGGTATTTACACCTGTAACGACGACACGGTTTGTTCCTCCGCTTCCGGGACCAACTTCCAATTGGAAACTACCCGAGCGGTTGTTTTTTCTTGTGGAATAAATTCCCTGCCTTGTAGAAAGATCGGTTGGTTTTATCCACGCTTCTACGGTTAATACGTTTCCCGTATTTAACGAAGCATCATTTCCGATATTCACATAATCATCCGTTCCGTCAAAATCCAGAGCGTCACCGGAAAAGTTGTCCTGTGCACTTAGCAAGGTATACAGTATGACAAAAGTAAGTATTAAAATCAGTTTTATTCTTTTCATAGCTTATCCATTTTATAGGTTTATCATTATTTCCCAATGTTCATTGAGACATAGTATCTGTTGTATCGATCATTGAATTTTCAAAGATTTTAAATGATGTATAAAGCCGGGGCTTTGATGGGAATATTTTGATGGAATTAATTACTGCTCCATCCGGGCCGATGCGGCAGTATTTAAGAAATTCTTCAAGATTGGTTTCTTCCCCTTCGGCTTCGATGAATATGGAATCGTCACCGGTATATTTTGCAAAGCCATTAATATGATATATTCCTGAAAACTGTTTAATATAAAACAGGAAGCCTGTTTTTTGAACTTTGCCCAATATTGTTATTTGCAAATTTTTCATTCAAGTCAAATGTATGAACCGGGATAGGCGATCATTATTTTCTCCTCCAGGTCCGTCAATAAATACTTTTGAATAGTCGGTTCGGTTTTGCCCAATTATACTCACTGAAAAAACAAAACTCTGGATTACGATAAACAGTAATTTTTTTTTATGATGTTTTAATTTTATGGCATTTTCAAAATATCCTATTCATTAATCGACACCTCCTTGGTAAGAACGGTTCCGTTTTTATTAATCAACCTGACAAAATATATCCCCGTTTTTACACCGGGACACAATACCACACGTGTCGTTTTGCTGATTTTTGTTTGATAAGCCAGTTGACCTGTGATGTTATATATTCTCACCTCTCCCGATACCGGAGTGTTGTCTTTGGACTGAATATACACAAGGTTTCCGTGGGAATACAGCAGTGTTTTTTCATTGGCCTCCTGATCGTTTATTCCCATGTTGGGATTAAAGATTAAAATAAACCGTTTGCTGTCGCCGCTGGTCGCGGAAAATGTATAACTTCCGCCTTGAGTCAGGTTTGTTTGTGAACCGTTGTGAAGGTCTTTCAGGACAGCCTGTTTGTCTTCAAACACACCTGTTTGCTGTTGCAGGCTGACGCTGTAAGCCCCGTCAGAAGGGATACGGACACCGAGCTGGACGGCTTTTGCAGGATCCGAATCCGGATAGCTGTTGACCGCCACTTTTACACTGTCGGAAGTATAAGACCATATTTGGGGAACCGCAGCGTCAAAGCTCATCATCTTCAGAGCATCGTTTCTGTCCCTGGTGCATTGGGCGTTGTTTATTCCCCGAAGGACGGTTTCATCGTAATATTCATCAGAGCTCAGGCGCAAAATAATGGCCTCTTCACGGGTGGAAGTACTTTTTAGCAAAGTAGCGATGTTGTGAACCTGCATGGCATGGGTAAAAGTAAAGTTGCCTGCATTTGACACGTCCACGAAGAAGGCCTGCCCCGGTGCGAGATAAGCCCCGGAGGCACCCCCGTCTATTTCATCATATCCTGGCCCACCCGCTCTGTATGGGTTATACACGTAGGCAAAGTTGTCGGCAAAAGCAGAACGGTCTGCCAGGTTCCAGTCAATGGCCGACGTGTAAGGATTTCCAATCAGGTTCCAGCCTGCCCAGTCCGCACCTGCAGTATAAGACAGTGCAGGGGCTGTTACATCCCCCGAATTGAACGTCCCGTTAAATTCAAACATGGTTTTTCCATAGTCGTAAGCATAAGCTATCAGGTATCCTTTGCCGGGTGTAAACGTGGTTTCAAAACTGCTGTTCACAGTATTGCCCGAAGCCCGGATGTTGATCCAACAATTGTACTGTGACTGATCGAAACTATAAAAATCAAAGTTTGTAGGCAGCATTCCTCCGGAAGGTGACGGGACAAAGTCGGAGCCTACAATAATTTCGTCTGCAGCGGACGAGGCAATCATGTGCCAGCTGTTATCGTTGGCTATGTGCTGTTGGCGTATGAAGGCACCGCTGCCGTTGACTGAGCCGTCAATAATTAAAGAGCCTTCGCTTATGGCATTGGCACCTATAATAAAGGTTCCGCTGTTGTTCAGGTTGCCTGAAAGAGTGAAGGTACAACCCGGCCCAAGGGCAAATGAAGTCCAGCTACCCATAGAAAAGCATCCGCTTTGTGCATCGACTGTTGCTGTGCACAACAGCAACAGGATTGTTATGATGTTATGATATCTTTTTTTCATTAGTTTTTTACCATTCCGGATACAATTGTTTTCAATTCTTCAACACTTTTACTCAGCCCGGTAAGTTCACTTTTCATCTTTGCATTTTCTTTTTTCAATTCAGCATTTTGTTTACTGAGTTGATGAGTTCTCTTAATAAGCGCTTGTATTGCAATTAAGTTCACACCCATTAAATCCGCCTGGTTGATGGTAGTGTCGTTTCCGGAAACCCCGTATTTATCATGTCCGAAAGCCGAAAAGAATTCCTGCGCCATAGGCCCGTAATGGCGGAATTTTGTGCTGTCCTGTCCTTTGTAGCTCCAAGTTCTCAAATTAAACTTATCTATTTTTTTTAGTACGCTCTCGCCGTTTATCGAAAGGAAAGCATATTTTTTTAAAGAATCTGATATAGTACTCCAACTGTTACCGCCTTCATTTAATGCTACCCCGGTTGTGCATCCTGAATTAGAATAAAATTTATATCCCCCGCTAAAACGCATGATTATCTGATTCTCTGTAGTGCAGTTTTTCACAGTTGTTGTTGAGTGATCCCCAATGATAAATGCACCGGCATATCCGCCTACAGAAACATAACTTCCTAATGCTGTGGACCAATATCCGTTGGCAGTTGTATGATCTCCAATTGCTGTGGAAACATATCCACTGGCGGTTGTATTTAATCCTATTGCTGTGCTACAATCTTCACTGGCGATTGTAAGTTGTCCCATGGCAGTAGAAGAAGATCCGCTGGCAGTCGTCTCGTCTCCCATCGCGGTGGATTTATTTCCGCTGGCAGTTGTTTTGTATCCCCATGCGGTAGAGCTAATTCCGATCGCAGTTGTTTGGTCTCCCATTGCGGAAGAATAATCTCCGCCGGCAGTTGTTTCGTTTCCCATCGCAGTAGAATAATCTCCGTTGGCAAATGTGCCGTATCCCAATGCGGTGGACCAACTTCCGTTGGCGGTTGTACTGCCTCCCAACGCAGTAGAATTAATTCCGCTGGCATTTGTACTTGAGCCTATCGCGGTGGCACCACTTCCGCTGGCAGTTGTGTTACCTCCCAGCGCAACTGATTCATATCCACTAGCGAGTGTATTGGCTCCCATGGCAACAGAGGCATTTCCTGTATTGTTCGCATCCCATTTGTCCCCTGTGACCGTTCCTGCTCTGAATGCTGCTTTTGCAGGGTACCACATTAAACGGGTTCCTGTGCCTGTGGTTGGGATCGTTCCGGTCGAGAGAGCTTCGCCAATATAAAAACCGGCATCGCCGTTTAATCTCATTAATACTACATTGACGCTGTTTTCTACTTTAAAACTGGCTGAACTATCTGCCGCCGGCAATGTTAAAATGGTGGACTGCGCAAATAAGCAGGTGGGAATTATTAGTATTGCTGCAATTACTAAAATTAGTTTTTTCATTTTTTCTGTTTTTATTTGTTATACTATTTAACTTTCTCAAGCTCTTTTTACCCTGCCTGCAATAAGGTGCTGTATTTTAATAATTTTATACACTTTTTATTATCAGACCTTCGCTTTTACTTTACAATTTCTGTGTCGATTTCAAAGAATTGATTGTTATGCGCCTTGTCAGGAAGCCTGTTTTTCTAACTTTGCCCGATATTACTATTTGTAAATTTTTCATTCAGGACAAATGTATATCCCGGAATCAGCCAAAACAAATTATAGTGGTTTGGAATCGTAAAAGGTAGTTCGGAATCGTCAAAAACGGGGGCTATTAACCTGAGTTAGATATATGGCTTGAAATAATTTACCCGACAGGGCTTAACTGCAAATTAAACCTTGCCTTTAGTAATGGAATCCCTGAAATAAGATGGTGTGATACCGGTATTCTTTTTAAAGCAGGTGAAAAAAGTTGATTTGGAATTGAAGCCTGACATTTGTCCTATCCCTTCAATGGAGAGGTAATTGTTTGCCGGTTCCGCCAACAATTGTCTTGCCGTCCTTATGCGGTATTCGTTGATAAACGCATTGAAGTTTTGGTGATGATGCTCATTGATCAGTTTTGAGAGGTAACTCCTGTTGGTATTTAGTTTATGAGAGATGTCGTCCAACGAAATGTCGCTGTACAGGTAGGGCTTCTCCTCGGACATGTAATTATCCAGCTTTCTAAGAAGCTGCAATGATTGCTCATTATTCGAAATTGTATCATCTTCTATATTTCTCTTTTTATTTAGCTTTGAGAGTAAACCAAATTCCTTTTCCGATTTAACAATTTCAAGATTCCTGTTGACAAGGTCATCATAAGCCCTCTTCTTTTTCCTGAACTGAACGCTAATCAATATAAACGATGCTGCAATAACGAAAATGCCCAAAGCTAAAAAGAGTATGGCTTTATTTTTAGCAGCTATTTGTAACAAGCGAATTTCATTATCCTTTTTCAATAAAACAATTTCATGTTCCTTCTTTTCTGCTTCGTATTTTGCCGCCATATCATAGATGTTAGCCCTTATCTTGGCATTGTATAATTTCACCTGCATTGTCCTGGCAATCCGCAAATATTCATAAGCGTTATCCATATCGCCCAAATCATGGTGTATGCTGGCAAGTAAAAGGTATATCTTGAAAAATAAACTTTGATACTCATTTATATCGCCAAGTTCTATGGACTGTTTCAATATTTTTTTTGCCTGATATGGCTTGCCCATTTCCATATAAGTTTCTGCAATATTGGTGGATGTTTGCAAAGCCTGGGGCATCATTTCCGTTTTGATAAAGTTATCATAAGCTGCTTTGCCATAACCAAGAGCCACCTGGTATTTCTTTTTAAGCATGTAGAAATAAGCCAATTCGTTTTGAGAGGTCGCGAGATGATCGATAAAATTGTTCTCTTTTGATATTTTTATACAAAGATTTGAATATTTAAATACCGAATCGTATCGATGTGGCACCATGTACGTCCCACACTCGGCATATAGTGCCGCAATCCTGTTACAGGCATAAGCCCTGTTGTTCAGGCTGATGTTTTCATTAAGGAGTTTGTTGATAATATCTATCCCTTTTTGGAATTCTCCTATCTTGCGGTAACCCTCTGCAAGGTAAATCCTGGCAAGAACAGCCGAATCGGAATGTTGGTCAACATCTTTAAGGTATTTAAGCAGCATGGGTATCGCGATATTCGGTCTTGTTTGGATGAGGTAACTCTTGGCTTTCTCAAGTACTGAGCCGTAATGGGTTGAATCAATAACCGGGTATTGAGCCAAATTTTTATTTGACTCAATATCATAAAGATATTCAATACTGATTTTCAGATAATTGATTTTGGCTTTCTCAATATCATTTAACTGTAGCTCTTTTTCAAGGGAATAGATTAAATGATTGACGGAATCCCTTGTACCTTTCAACATTTGCATAATATCTTCATATTCCGACTCAAAACGGAGGGAATCATTTTTTTGCCCAAAGGAAAGTTGCAAACCCAAAAATAGCAGCATTAAAACAAATAGCGGTTTCATAATGGGGATAATACTTGAGAACTCAAATATACAAAAAAAAGGCTGCCTCTCCAAATTAAGGAGCGCAGCCTCGAAACCAAATTCCTACCTTTGGCTTTGTCGTTAATTTCCATTGGGCGAACCCGAAACTGTCAGGGTTTTAACTTTGGTAACAGATAATATCGTCCTGTTTCCAATTATAATCTTTGGGAATAAAAAACAAAACCGGACTGATTTTGAGTAAAAAGCAGGACAGGAAATAAACTTCTTTTAAATCCTTACCCTTCAAAAGTTAAAACTTACGTTTGTTTACCAGGGTTCCATCGGGAGCATACATTTTCCAAACACCGGTTTTCTTTCCTTTTTTATAGTGCATTTCGTATAACAGCACACCGTCATCACTCCAAATATACCAATCACCATCCTTTTTACCCTCTTTATAAAAGGCCACGGCAGTTTTGGTTCCTTTGTTGTTCCATGTAATCCATTCGCCGTTTTTTATTCCATGTGAATAGGAACGTTGCTCCTGTTTTTGCCCATTCTCAAAATAGGTAATTACCAACCCGTTTTCGACCCCGTTTGAAATATGACGCTCTATTTTAGGGTTTCCGTTTTCATAATATTCGGTGTCAACCCCGGTGTACAGCATCCCTTTTTTATAATAATGACCCTCTTTATACTCAAGGTTTTGAGTAAAACCTGCCCACGTAATCGCGACAAAAATAAAGGAGAGGAGTATTTTTTTTAAATTCATCATGCTTTTTAAATTGAATTGATACAAAACTACTGTAAAAAAATTAGAAATTATAACTTACTTTTAGCTCGTATAGCCTGCCAATGGTAAATTCATAAAAGGGATATTGCACATCTTTGTAGGTGTAAGTCTGGCGTATTTTAGCATTTAAAATATTTTTAATTTTTAGCCCGACCGAAAAATGTTTGCCCAGATTTTTGGTGGCATTGAAATCAAGCTTGGGAGAGGGTTGCTCATACACTTCAGGAGTGCCGCCTTTGGTAACCAATGATATACGCGGACCCACCACGTTAAAAACCAGGTTAGCTGACAAGCCTTCCTTAGCATTATTGTAACTTAACAGGGCATTAATAATATAGGGAGACTGGGCAAAAAGCGGCCGGGTGGAAGGGTGGCCCGGATCCACAGCATGAATGGCAGCCAGCTCGGCGGAGTCGATGGCCACTTCGGAGTAGATGTATGAAAAGTTGGCACCTAGGCTGAAATCTTTTAACAAGGCAATAAAATCCAACTTTTTGTTAATGTCAAACTCTGCCCCGTAAACTTTTGCCTGTTCCACGTTCTGATAAGAAATTTCAGGGTTGGCTGCCACCGGATTATCCACCATTTCGATAGGGTTTAAAAAGTTTTTATAAAAGGCACCCACCGATATTACTTCGCCCGGTTTCATAAAGTACTCCCATTTTAAATCGAGGTTGTCAATTAGGGTTCGAACCAGGTTAGGATTACCTACAATGGTAGGGGCTACCGGACTAAACGACGCAAAAGGAGCAATCTCGCGAAAGGTAGGCCGCGATAAAGTACGGGTGTAGGCAAACCTTACATTCATGTTTTCAATCAGCGTGTAGGTTAAGTTGATGGCCGGCAGAAAGTCGTGATCGTTTAATTCGCCTTTTTCGATATTGGCTTTCTTGCTCTTGGTAAGCATTTGGTTTCCTTCGTATCTTACTCCTGCTACCATACGTAATTTTTCTGCCAACGGCATATCAACCATCAGGTAACCTGCATAAACATTTTGGTAACCATAGTAACTGTTGCGCAAGTCTGTTGCGTTTTGAACATACAGTCCGTAATTTGATTTGGTAACAGGATCGTAAGTGGGAAAGTTTTGTCCAATATTGGCATCAGAAAAATAGTCGGTAATATTACCATTATAGTATTGCACCTGCGACTTATAATCCACCTTACTTTCGTTAAAATCGCGGTAGCGATGGTCGTAAGCACCCCCGAATTTAAGTTTTGATTTGGCACCGAGAAAAGTAAAGGGAAGTTCAAAATTAATTTTGATGTCACGGTTTATTTCGTCCATGGTTCTTCGGTAACGCGACGGCACTTTATACTTGGAAGGACTTAACTCGTACTGAAAGCCTTCCTCGTTTTCAGGAAAATAGCTATTGGTAAAAAACCTGAGATCCGGTTCTTTTTGGTTAGAAAGCGTGTAGGAAAATATCCAGTTGATTTTCAGTTTGCCCAATTTTTCAAAATAGTGGTCGCCTTTAAACTGATTGGCCAAAATAGAGCGTTCCATAAATCCAAGCTCGCGGCTTTGAATATACATTCCAATCTCGTCGGAAGCCCGCTCGCCGTAGTTGTATATCGACGATTTGGTTCCGGAGTGATTGTAAAGAAAAATATAGCCTATTTTATGATTGTTGGTAATTTTAAAGTTTACATTGGCCAGGGCGCCCATCAGCACCTCGTTGTTCCCGTTGGTTTCAGTAAAGTTTTGCTCTTCGTTTAATACGGTGGAGTTAGCATCCACAAGCTTGTAAATACCCCGATTACCATTGTTAAAATAGGCCAGGTCGTTTTTGTAAATTAACCCGAGGTTAAAACCCAGTTGTTTTCCAAAAACAGAGGTCTGGTTACCGACGGAGAGGGTATATTTTTGATTCATGAATGAGTTGGTAACTTCAGGCCCCATCACTTTATTAAAAGACGTGGTAACCTCGTCAAGCCGGTCACGATTACCCGGATACAATGGAATTTTCAAGGGATCGATAGGAAAATCGCGTGTGCCATCATCAAACCCAAGCCAATCGGTTTTTCCTCCCTGATAGCTTAAAAAGTTTGTGTTGAATGACGATTGATCGTTAAAGCCAAACGTGGCTGAAAAATTAAGATTAAAAGTTTCGGGAAAGTCTTTGGTTCTGATATCCACCAGACCGCCTGTAAAGGTGTTTAAATCGGGGGTAAAGCTTTTATAAACCACCATGTTTTCGATGGCGTTTGAAGGAAAAATGTCAAGCTGCACCGTGTTTAGCTCAGGGTCGAGCGAAGGTATTTCGGCACTGTTAAGGGTTGTTTTGCTGTAGCGGTCGCCCAGACCCCTGATGTAAACATATTTACCCCCTTTAACCGAAACCCCAGGTAGCCTTTTCACGGCACCTGCAGCATCGCTGTCGCCTGTTTTCATCATCTCCTGGGCAGAGATGCCTTCCATAACCCCTGCTGATTTTTTTTGCATGGTAAGCAGGGCACTTTCGGTATTTCTTACCGCTTTAGCCGATACAACCACTTCGGTTAAGCCAACCGATACCGATTTAAGTTTAATGTTTAAAACGGTCACTTTCCCGGATGAAATAGTAATATCATTGATAAGTTGGGTTTCGTAAGATATGTAGGAACATTTGATCGCTATTTTTCCTTCCGGAATGTCAGTAATGGAGTAGTTTCCATCAAGGTCGGCTGAGGCACCGTTATAGGTACCTGTTACCATAACCGATGCGCCAATGAGCTCTTCACCGGTTTCAGCATCAGTAATTTTCCCTCTTAATGTCCCGGTTTGCGCCAAGCCCGCCTGGATCATTACAAAGAGGGATATAAAAAAAATGATTGCTTGTTTCATTGGATGTTTTGTTCCTTTAAATGGATGTGTTTATAAACCAAAATAACTGATAGCGCCCTAAGGCACTACCAGTTAATTATTAACCAAAATAATAAATGCTATTTATTCTTAAAGAATTCAGTCCAACCGGCAGCCCAGTTTTCATCGCCAAAGGCACCTTTATAGTTAACTGCATCAAACCATGAATCGGGATAGTCGGCCATGTTACCGGTAAGCGGGGTAGCGGGAACTGGATTGGCAGCACTGATGCCCGGGTCGGAAACCACGTTTCCTGCGGTAGTAAAGTACGCAGCAAAGGCTTCAACAGCAGCGGTAGAGTCGGCAGGGCTTGAACCATGTCCGGAAACTTTAAAAATACCTTCTGCTGTTCCATCAGCCACATCCCAGAAAACATTGTTCTCAACGGTTAAAATACCATCCTGAAATTGTTTGTATGCATCCTGGTCGTCAGCAAGGTTTTCAATGTCAACCCCTTTTGCCTGGTTAAAGAAAATGGAGTTGGCATAGTGTCCACCGGCGTTATCGCGGAAAGTGATGGTGCGTTTTCCGGCATCGGCACCCCTACCAATGTAAGTAGCGTTATAAATGTTAGGCTGGGCGTAAGGAGTACCTGTTTCAGGGTCGGTACCACCATCGTGCTCACCAAGACGGTCGCCTTCGTTAGGATCCTGAATGGCACACCAAAACTGACCTGATCCGCGGAAGCCTTCGTCGTAGTCAAAGCTGTCATCAGCGCAATAAACCGAAAGGATATGTTTTAGATGGGGGGTGCCGCCAAAGAACTCGATGCCATCATCTTTGTTGGCTAAAATCTCCACATAATCAATCACGGTACCTGAACCAACAGCACCCAGAGTTAAACCGTTAATTTCGTTGCCATCGCCAATATCGGTACCACCGTGACGAATGGATACGTATTGAATAACCCCGGAGTTGTCAGCATCGTCGCTGCCACCGTACAAACCTCTTGGCTCGTTGGTTGGAATACCTTCAATTTGTGATTCGCCCGGTGTGGAGTTTAACTGCGCTTTACCCAGCACAATGAGTCCGCCCCACAGGCCTCTGTCAGCCAAACCCACTGATCCGTTCAGGTCGTCAGCTTCACAAGTAAAGATAATAGGTGCATCTTTTCTTCCTTCAGCCATAATTTTACCCCCTCTGGCAACAATCAAAGCCGAAGCATTTTCACCTTGTCCGGGTTTTCCTTTGATGACTGTTCCTGCCTCGATGGTTAAAGTCTGACCGTCGTTTACAAAACAGAAGCCATCTAATAAATAGGTGTTGTTGGCAGTCCATGTTTGAGTACCTACACCATTTCCATCGTCTTTAATGGTTACGGTTTCGTGAACCGTGCCCCCTAAAGTAATAGATTGCTTTTGGGAAGCTTCCATGGCAGTTCCTTCGTTGTCGTAAATGCTGGCAGCCGAGGATGGTCCCACGGTTAACAGTTCGTTTCCATCTGAAAAGTCAGTCAGCGTTACATCGATGGTTGCTTCGGTAGCTCCTGCGGTGTGGGTTACCTCGTACGATTCCAATGTTCCGGTACCACCCGATATCGTTACATTAAAACTATTGTTATCCAGGTTTCCGGTTTTATCAGCATTTTTATAAACGGCCTCGCTAAAAGTTACCGTTGCTGTAAAAGCTTTGTTTTGACCTTCAATAGAAATATTGGTCATGGTTGGAGGCGTTGGATCGGGTGTAACGGGATCTTTACCATTACAAGCCGAAAAGGACAATACAATAACAGATACCAATGCTGTTAATAATAAAGAAAGGTTTTGTTTTTTCATTTTTGTAAATTTTTGATTTTTAAATTTCAAAACTATGGCTGCAAAACAACATTTCTTTTAATAACAGGGCGTTAACCAAATATTAATAAAACATTAATTTAATAAGAAAAAAAGTTTCATTATTTAACATTAAGTTAACACATTATAAATTGGTTTAAAATAGTTTTGAACTGTTATGAAAAATAGTGAAATAAAAATTCTTTTGGTTGACGACGAGATTGATACTTTGGAGTTTTTAAAGTATAATTTTGAAAAAGAGGGCTACCGTGTTTTTACCGCTTCAAGCGGTACCGAAGCAAAAAAGGAAGCCTTGAACATAAAACCGGATTTGTTTATTCTCGATATTATGATGCCGGGAATGGATGGCATTGAATTGTGCAATTCTTTAAAATCGATGCCCGAGTTTGAAGATTCTATCGTCGTTTTTCTAACGGCACGAGGGGAAGACTATTCACAAATTGCAGGGTTTAACGTGGGTGCCGATGATTACATCATTAAACCTATTAAGCCTACCATATTAATGGCCAGGGTCAAAGCACTTTTAAAGCGCCATTCCAAGGAGAAGGCAAAAAACTCTGTTATTAATTTGAATGGAACTATCATCGATAAAGAAAAAAGGTTGGTAATGGTAGATGGGAATGAGGTCCATTTGCCCAAAAAAGAGTTTAGTATTTTGTTATTACTGGCCTCACATCCGGGAAAAATATTTACCCGCCAGGAGATATATGTTAACATTTGGGGACGGGATGTTTTTGTAGGAGATCGCACCCTGGATGTTCATATTCGTAAACTTCGCGAAAAGCTGCCCAATCAACTTATTAAAACAGTAAAAGGTATTGGTTACGGGGTGATGGTTTAAGATGTCAGCATAGAGATTTTAGATTTTAAATTTATTTTAGAATAAACGATTGGCGGGAAGGTAGAATGAACTGATTTAAACTTCTATTTGCAAACTATGCTTGCGGTGGCAGGGATAGTCGAAATATGA
>JANTGU010000002.1 GCA_024762735.1 Bacteroidales bacterium
GTTTCAGCCTACATTCCTACCAACGTAATTTCTATTACCGATGGTCAGATTTTCCTGGAGAGTAACCTCTTTAACGCCGGTATTCGTCCCGCTATTAATGTGGGTATCTCCGTTTCGAGGGTAGGGGGTAACGCCCAGATTAAAGCCATGAAAAAGGTGGCCGGTACATTGAAACTCGACCAGGCACAGTTCCGCGAACTGGAAGCCTTTGCCAAGTTTGGATCGGATCTTGACGCCGCCACCATGTCGGTACTGGAAAAAGGTAAACGCAACGTTCAGATTCTGAAACAGCCTCAATACTCACCCATGACGGTTGAGCATCAGATTGCCATTCTTTATTGTGGTACCAACAATCTGTTAAGCGATGTTCCGGTGGAAGAAATCATCAATTTTGAAACGGAGTTTTTGCATCACATGGATACCAATTATGCCGACACGTTAAAATCGTTGGCATCGGGCAAACTTACCGACAAAGCGGTTGAGGATATTAAAAAAGCTGCTGCCGAAATTGCCGGCCGGTATAACAAATAATAATTGATTTAAACTGATATATCTATGGGAGGTCTCAAAGAAGTCAGAAACAGGATTGCATCGACAAAATCCACCAGGCAAATTACCAGTGCCATGAAAATGGTGGCCGCGTCGAAGCTGAGGAAAGCACAAAATGCTATCATCAGCCTGCGTCCCTATGCTGCCAAACTTACCGAAATCATGCAAAACCTGAGTGCCAGCATGGATGGTTCTGACGAGGGTGTATATGCTGCCGATAGAGGTGATCAGAAAATACTGATTGTGGCTATTTCGTCCAACAGGGGATTGTGCGGTGGCTTTAACATTAACGTGGTTAAAGAAACCATCAACCTGATTGAAACAAAATTTGATGCCCAATACAAAAAGGGTAACGTTTCTATCCTGGCACTGGGTAAAAAGGGTGGCGATTTGCTTACTTCAAGAGGATATGCCCCTGACCGCGTTGATAAAGAAATTTTTGATAATCTCACGTTTGAAAATTCGGTTCCTTTGGCCGAACAGCTGATGCAGGAGTTTGTAAACAAAGATTACGATAAAATCTATTTAATTTACAACCAGTTTAAAAATGCTGCCGTTCAGATTTTAAGAACTGAACAATTTTTGCCGGTTGCCGAAAGTGAAGAGCACAAAGAGAAACAGGGTGCAAAATCGGAGCAGCACGAAATGCAGGCTGATTTTATTTTCGAGCCCAGCAAAGCCGAGATATTGGAAGCATTGGTTCCCAAAGCCATTAAATTGCACCTTTATAAGGCGCTGCTTGATAGTTTTGCCGCCGAGCACGGTGCCCGTATGACAGCCATGCACAAGGCTACCGACAATGCCGATGAACTTATCAAGGCACTTAACCTTAGCTACAACAAAGCCCGACAGGCTGCCATTACCAACGAAATTTTGGAAATTGTTAGTGGTGCCGAGGCATTGAAAGGATAACCACTGTCGATATTGCAAACAAAAAAAGCGGCAACACAAGTTACCGCTTTTTTTGTTTTTTGTATGGTTCACCTCTCACACGATTTGCAACCAGGGATGGATGTTTGGTATTGTATACAGAGCGTTGTCTGAGCGGTGTCATCCTGAGTCTTAAGACTCCAAAAAACAAGGAGCCCACAAAAATCAATGACAAGATTCTCCTCCGGGCTCCCCGATAACTAAACGGGGCCAGAGGAGAAAGGTTTGTTGCACTGTTATCTTCTCTCCCCCGCTCCGATAGCTATCGGAGTAGCTCGGGGGTTGAGTGAAAGTTTGATATTTAGATATAACGTTAAAATACCACAACTTATAATATTGTTGTCATTCTGAGCGGAGTCGAAGAATGCGGCACCCTTCGACAGGCTCAGGGGCCGAGTTCACGAGTCGAGGTCAGTGTAACAAATAATGCCAAAATACAACCTCTCGCACGGTTGGCAGAATATTTGCATTATGCATCATGCAGAAATACTATAATTTTGCATTATCAATAATGCAATTCTATTTTCTACAAAAATTAAGATGAACAACGGCCTACTCTATTGCTTATAAATCAACACGATTTATGAATATGGAAAAAATGAGTTGAACCTAAATGAGATTTCAAATTAACACTATCCCTTTAGCATAATCTCATCATACGCGAACACAACTTCAAACCCCAACTGTTTCATCTTCTGTTTAAAGGTGTCGAAATGATCGGGTGAAGTGATTAGCACAAAATCACCGCCCCAGGCTCCCAACGATTTTACCATTCCATCGTGATAACCTTCAAAGAGTTGCTGTTGCACGGGAGGGGTTTTTAACAGGGTGGACATAATGGTTTCGTGTTCCTGTAAAAGCTGCTCAAACCGAGCCAAAGATTGGCATTGGGTAATTTCACGCGTGATGGCGGTAATGGCATCCACATCGAAGCCTGTGAAACGGGCATTTTTTCGGAATTGTTGAATGGCATCCAGCGAGCGCCGCTTTTTACCGAGGTAAACAAAATAGAGATGATCGGCAAAAGGAGGGTGGAACGCTGCCGTGTTGTACACCGGTTTCCCCTGCTCTAATTTATATACAATCGGTTTTGCTTCCAACGCTACGGCCACGTCGTAGCCCGAGCCATTAAAAGTCAGTTTTTGCAATGCAAAGGCGTCAACTGTAGCCCAACGAGCAAGGTTGGCTATAAAAGTGGAACTTGAGCCAAAACCAAACTCGGAGTCAAAATCCAGGGTTGTTGTAACCTGATAGCTTCCTTTTGATAAAAATTGAGGATTAAGGGAGCGGGCAGCTTTTAGAATTTCCGTTAGCCTGTGGGCAAAGGCATCATCGGTGGACGTGACTGCTATAAGCGAGGGAATAGAAAATGTACCTTTAAACCAATTCCCGTCTGGGGTGTCAGCTTGCCAGTACAATCGCGGATTTTTCTCGTCATCTGTTTTGATGACGGTCATATCCTGCCCAATCTTCAACGGAACGGCTAGGCCTTCTGCCCCTTCAAGAATAAGGTATTCTCCCGTAACTAGCAGCTTTCCCGGCGCTGAATAATATTTGGGCGGATGGCTCAAGAGAGGCGAATTTCTTTTAAGAAATCGTGAACACTGGCAAAAGAAACCACTTTATCTTTAAAAAATTCCACCGAAAGCTCTTTTTCTTCTTCCGTGGCATGGAAGTGGTTCAGAATATTCATCAGGTGCATTTTCATGTGGCCCCGTTGAATGCCCTTGGTCACCAACGAGCGAACGGCCGAAAAATTATTGGCCAGTCCCATGGTGGCTGCTATCATCATTAGCTCTTCGGCAGTGGGTTTACCCAGCAGCTCCAAAGACTGTTTTGCCAGCGGGTGTAGCGAGGTTAGCCCGCCCACAGTGCCCAGAGCAAGCGGAAGTTCAAGATAAAACTTAAACCGGCCATCCTTAATTTCTACATGGGAAAGGCTTTTATACCGACCATCCTTCGAGGCATAAGTATGCCCAGCCGCCTCGATAGCGCGGAAATCGTTTCCCGTGGCAATGGCCACGGCATCAATGCCATTAAAGATACCTTTATTATGCGTGGTTGCACGGTAGGTATCCACCTCGGCAATTTCCACTGCAGTTCTGAATTTTTCGGCAAACTCCGCTCCCGTAAGCTCATCGTCCAGACTATCTAACTCTGAAATATCACATTCCACCCATGTTTTGACCAAGCAACCGGGTGTATAGTTTGACAGGATGGCCATGATAATGGTCACCTCTTTTTCTTTATCGCTAAAGACAGGGTGGATGCTTACAAACGACTTCAGTGCTTGGCCGAACTCCTCCAGACAAGAGTTAATAAAGTTGGCACCCATGGAATCTTTAGTGTCGAACGACACCCGAATCTGGTAATAATCCTTGATTTTGTCCGTTAAGTCCAACAGCTCAAAACCGGTGATCCCGCCCCCGCGCTTTTCCATATTAGCCGTGATGTGGGCTGTGGCTGTTCGGAAGGTGCGGGTAAGCTCATCCCACACTTCACGAAGTTTATTGGTATCTCCATGCCAACTAAAATGCAGCTGGCCAATCTTGGTAACACCCACTACTTCGGCGTGAAACCCGCCATGATCGAGCCACCACTTGGCACCCGATGAAGCTGCGGCCACCACCGAGCTCTCTTCGATGACCATGGGTACCAAATACAATTTACCGTTAATGTTAACATTGGGCGACACTCCGTAGGGTATGTAAAAGTTGGAGATAGTGTTTTCCGAAAATTCGTCAAAGATTTTCTGTTTTTGATGATCAGGATGCCAAAAGCTCTTCATCAGGTCGATGGTTTCCACCGAATTGTCCATTAGTTCGGCAACAATCTTAAGCTTGTCCTCCTTTAAAAGTTTGGAGAAGCCCTTGATAATAATGTCACGTTTTCTTCTTCTTGGCATAACTTGTTATAACTCCTTTTTACTCCTTCTAAAATTCAAATCTTTGTTGAAATAAATGGTTCGATAAAAGCTTTGCTACATGGCTCAATTACTAAAAAACTCTAATGTAATAGTATACCATTAACACATTGCACCATTATTTTAGCATTTAAGCATGTTCTCCTTGCGCCTCTACCAATCATCATCTTCCTCCTTTTTAGCCTTTTCGGGTTGCATTTTACTTTCCAGGTTGCTGCTCCAGCTTTTAATAAAATCATTAATCTGGATTAAATAGGACCTCCATTTTTTGCGATACATGGTGTCGCTTTTATTAAGCATCTCGGCAATGGGAACTTTTCGGCCTGCAATCACTTCCAGCTCGTTAATTTCCCATTTATAACGTCCATCCTTAAAAACCACTGTAAAAGTGTAATTAACCTTGGCCGTTTTTTTGTTAACCTTGTTAACGGTATCGAACGTGTACAGCGGGAAAAAGTGTTTCCCAAGAATCTTTCCCGTGGGAAGATCCCGTATTTGTGTAACCCTGGTAGGGCTTTTGTAATAATTGTTGAGCCAGTAAACACACCGGTTAAAAAGTTCGTTCTTTGTTCCCTGAACATGAACAACTTTCGAAAACGCTACCGTTTGAGTTTCTGCATCAAAGGGAATGGAAGGTTCGGGCAACGTATCCTGCGCGTGAATCCCGTATCCCAACAAGAGCGCAAGTAAGATAAAAACAGATCTTTTCATAATGATAACTTTATCAAAGACAAAATTAATGTAAATCTTTGTTCTTTAGCATAGTTTTAAATAATTAGGAGTGTAAATATTGTAACTTTATTTTATTACATTTGCTGCTCAAGAAAAATAGAGTGCTAATTAATTAATATTTTGAGTATTATGAAGGTATATCAAACTGAGGACATTAGAAATATTGCACTGATTGGAGGTGCGAAATCCGGAAAGACAACGATTGCAGAATCGATGCTTTTCGAAGGTAAAATGATTAACAGGAGAGGAAGCGTAGACGATAAAAATACCGTTTCTGATTATAAACCCATCGAGCTGGAGCGTCAAAATTCAGTTCATTCATCGCTGTTGCATACTGCCTATGATGGTAAAAAAATCAACATGATTGATGCCCCTGGTTTTTCTGATTTTGTTGGCGAAACCATTGCTGCACTTAGCGTGGCCGATACGGCTGTATTAGTTGTTAATGGCCAATCGGGTGTGGAAGCAACGACCGAAACTGCCTACCGTCAAACAGTATTAATGAACAGCCCCGTGGTGTTTGTGGTAAACCAGATGGACCATCATGGTGCCAACTTCAACGAAACTGTTACAGCTCTGAAAGATTATTTTGGTGATAAAGTGACCACAGTACAATATCCGGTTAACGCCGGCGAAGGGTTCGATACTATTATCGACCTGGTGTACATGAAAATGTTAAAATTTAAAGATGGCGGTGGTGAGCCTGAAATTCTTGACATTCCGGATAGTGAAAAAGACAAAGCAGAAGAGTTACACTTGCAGTTAATCGAAAATGCTGCAGAAGGTGACGAGGCACTGATGGAAAAATATTTTGAAAACGATACCCTTACCATTGAAGAAATGCGTGAAGGACTTCGGTTGGGAATGATTTCAAGAGCTATTTTGCCGGTAATGGTTACTTCGGCAAAACACGGCATCGGTACTACTCGTTTGCTTGATTTCGTAGTTAAAAGTTGCCCTGCACCAAACGACCGCCCAGCCAAAGCAACCAAAGATGGCAAAGAGTTTAAATGTGATGCCAATGACCCAACAGCCCTGTTTGTTTGGAAAACCTCCATCGAGCAGCATCTTGGCGAAGTAAGTTTCTTTAAAGTATATGGTGGTGAAGTTACCGAAGGACAAGATTTAATTAACAGCCGCACCAGCAACAAAGAAAGAATCACCCAACTTTTTGCCCTCAATGGCAAAAACCGTGATAAAGTGGATAAAGTGGTTGCCGGTGATATTGCTGCTACCATCAAACTGAAAGATGTTAAAACCGGTGATACTTTGATGGATCCTAAAAATGTGGATTCAGGCTTTGAAAGCTATCCGGTTCCCGATCCTTTATACACCGTGGCAATTAAAGCGGTTAATTCCAGCGATGATGAAAAGATGGCTGCTGTACTCAACGAGATGCACAAAACCGATCCTACCATCATCATGGAGTTTTCGCGTGAGTTGAAACAACAATTGGTAAAAACTCAGGGAGATATTCATTTGAATACTATTAAATGGTACCTGGATAACGATTACAAAATAGAGGTAGAAACCTTTGTTCCCAAAGTTCCGTATCGCGAAACTATTACCAAAACAGCCAACGCCTCGTATCGACACAAAAAACAGTCGGGTGGTTCAGGACAGTTTGGCGAAGTGCACTTGCGCGTTCAGCCTTATGTTGAAGATTATGAAAAACCAACGGATATTCCTGTTAGAGGTACCGAAGAGCATGATTTACCCTGGGGTGGTAAACTCATATTCCACAACTGTATCGTGGGAGGTGCCATCGATGCCCGTTTTATGCCTGCCATCATGAAAGGTTTAATGGAGCGCATGGAAGAGGGCCCGCTTACAGGATCCTATGCCCGTGATATCGTGGTTTACGTTTACGATGGTAAAATGCACCCGGTTGATTCCAATGAAATATCGTTTAAACTGGCCGGTCGTTTTGCTTTCAGCGATGCCTTTAAACAGGCAGGCCCCAAAATTATGGAGCCTATCTATAATGTAGAGGTTACTGTTCCTGAAGATATGATGGGATCGGTTATGACTGACTTGCAGGGACGCAGGGCCATGATTATGGGTATGGATGCAAAAGGTAAAAACCAGGTTATTAAAGCCCGCGTACCCCTTGCCGAAATGCAACGTTACGCCACTTCATTAAGTTCTATTACTTCGGGACGTGGGGTGTTCTCCATGCAATTTCTCGAATATGCTCAGGTACCAAGCGATGTTCAGGACAAACTGCTTAAAGAGTACGAAGAGCAACAAAAAGAAGAGGATTAATCTTTTTTCCGCATACAAAAATCCCGACAGAATTTCTGCCGGGATTTTTTTTGATGAATGGCTAATGCCTCCGGAATATTGATTTTGATAGCCCGTGCCATGAAGGAGATACCATCCCAGGCAGCTACCTCCTTCTTCTTCCTTTTCCTTTACTGTCAAAGTTCTTGTCCTTTCGCCGGCCTGATTTCGTGTTTCTTTTCTTTTCATAAGTATTATGACGCTTTTCGTAACGGTCGGTATTCGACTCCTGTTTCGGGTTGGAAAGCTCCACAATAACGCTCTGTCCCTTGTATCCTACATCCTGAAACGATTTGATAATCTCCTTTTCATAATGGCTGTCCACTTCAAAAAACGAGAACTTCTTCATCAGCTCAATGCGGCCTATGCCTATGTCACGGTTGTCGGTTACATCGTTAATGATGCCAATCAACGAAGCGGGGTTAATGTTTGATTTGGTACCAAGATTAATGTAAAATCTTGAAAATTTTCCTTTTCCTCTTGAATCAGAGCGGCGCTCTTTTCTTGACCGGTTACCATCACCCTCTTTATCAAAATCACGGTCACGGCCCCTGCCTCGATCACGGTCTCTTCCTCTCGACTCGCTGCCTTCAAAATTGATATCTTTTGCCCCTTTGTAGTATTCTAAAAATCGGGTAAACTCAACAGACACTAGTTTTTTTATCAGCTCTTCACGCGATAAATCTTCCAGCTTTTGCAGAATATCCTCCAAATAGGGTGCAATTTTCTTTTCATCAACATCGGTATTTCTAATGTTGTCAATCAAGTTAATCAACCGTTTTTCAACAATCTCGACGCCACCCGGAACAAGCTCCTTTTTGAATGGCTTTTTCACCATCTTTTCAAGTGTTCTTATTTTGGAAAGCTCGCGGGAATGCGCAATGGTTAGTGAAATTCCCTTGTTACCCGCTCTGCCGGTACGGCCACTGCGGTGCACATACACCTCCGGGTCATCGGGCAAGTTATAGTTAATAATGTGGGTGAGGTTGTTTACATCCAAACCACGAGCAGCCACATCGGTTGCCACCAGAATTTGCAGGTTGCCCTGTCTGAAACGCTGCATCACCATATCTCGCTGCGACTGCGAAAGGTCGCCATGCAGGGCATCGGCATTATAGCCATCCTCAATTAGCTTGTCAGCAACCTCTTTGGTGTCGCGACGTGTACGGCAGAACACGATACCATAAATATCGGGATTGATATCGGCTATGCGTTTCAAAGCAGCATATTTGTCGCTGGCACGTACCACGTAATAGGCGTGTTCAACGTTTTTGGCACCTGCATTTTTTTCACCCACACGAATCTCCTTGCTGTTTTTCATGTATTCGTTGGCGATACGGGCCACCTCTTTGGGCATGGTAGCCGAAAACAGCAGCGTTTGCTTGGTGTCAGGTGTTTCTGATAAAATATTGTCGAGTTCCTCTTTAAAACCCATGTTCAGCATTTCATCGGCTTCGTCCAAAACAAGCCACCGCACGTTATGCAGCTTTAACCTTTTTCTTTTAATCAGGTCGAGGGTCCGGCCGGGAGTACCCACCACAATTTGCGCCCCTTTACCAAGTGCCCTTATCTGGGTTTCAATGCTGGCACCACCATATACCGCCACCACGTTTAAGTAGTTGGTATATTTTGAATAGGATTCTAAATCTTTGGCAATCTGCATACAAAGTTCACGCGTTGGGGCCAGCACGATGCTTTGTGTTTGTTTGTTGTCAGTATCAATTTGCTGAATAATAGGCAGACCAAAAGCTGCCGTTTTTCCGGTACCGGTTTGGGCAAATGCCAACAAATCCTGATCAGAGTTTTCTAATAAATGCGGGATGGTTTCGGCTTGAATGGGTGTCGGACTTACAAATCCTAATTCACCAATAGCCTTAAGAATATCCTTTTGGATATTAATTTCTTCAAAAGTCATACTATGTTTTTAAATTGATGTGGGCAAAATCGCCCTCCTTAATTGGAATTTTATCCACGTCAATTTACCCCATAAATTACGACAGAAAAAATTCGAGGGTGCAAAGAAACACTTGTTTTTCCAATAAATCACTATAAATGTGTTAAATAATTAAAACAGGGGGGTTGAGGGCAGTTGAACAATGTCTGTTTTAGTCCTTATTAATCTTTGCTAATTTAGTTTGATTTCAAGTACTCCAATCAGGAGTTTTACTACTTTTGTTTATTATTTCACAACTGAAAACAGATGGAAAACAAAACGACAGATCAAAAGCTTTTCAAGGAGTTTGAACCAGTGTCGACGCAACAATGGGTTGATAAAATTGTAAAAGATTTAAAAGGCAAACCCTACAGTAGGCTTATTAATAAATCAACCGATGGCATCGAAATCAAGCCTTTTTACCGGGAAGAGGATGTAGAAGGCTTGCCATTTACTAACAATTTACCTGCCCAATTCCCCTTTCTAAGAGGTACCCAAACCCGGGAGAATAAATGGCTGGTTAGGCAGGACATACCGGTTACTGATTTTGCTGAGGCCAACAAAAAAGCTCTGGATATCAGCTTAAGAGGCGTTGACTCGCTGGGGTTTGTTTTTCAACCCAACAGCCAACCCGGAGAGGCGGAACTGGAAAAGTTACTGGAAAATATTCGTGCCGATATTCTCGAGTTGAATTTTTCGGGGGGCAATGCTAAACAGATATTAAAGGCCGTAGATAAACTGGCCAAAAAATATAATCGCGATTTGGAAAAGATATCCGGCTCGCTGAATGCGGATCCCCTGGGAGATTTTTCAAAAACGGGCCGTTTTACCGGCAGCAAAGAGGAGGCATTGAACAAGCTGCTTGACCTTTACAAAGCTGGAGCCCACCTACCTGCCTTTCAGGTAATCACTATTAATCCACATCTGTTTCACAATTCGGGCGGAAGTACTGTCAGCGAGCTTGGCTATGCATTGGCTATGGGAGCTGAATACCTCACTTTTTTAACAGATAACGGACTTGCCGTGGATGAAGCAGCTTCTAAGATTCGATTTCATTTTGCAGTGGGATCAGATTATTTTATGGAAATTGCCAAGTTCAGAGCTTTTAAGTTGCTTTGGTCGAAACTGGTAAACGCTTATGGATTAGAGCAAGCTGAAAGCGCCCATGCTCACATTCATGTTTCCAATTCAAACTGGAACAAAACCATTTACGATCCCTATGTCAACATGTTGCGCACTACCACCGAAACCATGTCGGCCCTGACAGGTGGCATCGACAGCATGACCATATCAACGTTTGACAGCCTGTTTTCAAAGGGAGATGACTTTTCGGAACGCATCGCTCGAAATCAACAGCTGATTTTAAAAGAGGAGTCCTATTTTAACAAAGTAGTCGATCCCGCTGCCGGTTCCTACTACATTGAAAATCTAACCGCAAAGTTAATACATCATGCCTGGAATCTGTTTTTGGAAACCGATGAGCAAGGTGGCTATCTTGAGGCTTTTACCAAAGGAACCATACAGGAAAGAATTAAAAAAGAGGCTGCTGAAAAAGACCGGGATCTGGCATTGGGCAAGAAATCGTTGTTGGGCGTTAACCGGTTTCCCAATGTTACCGAACGACTTTCAAAAATGGAGGACGAATCGGTATTTTTTACGGAAGAAGCAGGCAAAAATCATACAGAAGTAAAACCCTTACAACCCTATCGGGGCGCCATGGCGTTTGAACAACTACGCTACCGCACCGACCGCTATGCTGACAATAATGCCAGGCCTAAAGTCTGGATGTTTACCTATGGCAATTTGGCCATGAGAAGGGCAAGGAGTCAGTTTGCCGAGAACTTTTTTGGCGTGGCAGGCTTTGAGATAATCGACAACCCGGGATTTGAAACGGTGGAACAGGGCATAAAAGCAGCAAAAGAAATCAATCCCGATATTGTTGTGCTTTGTGCCTCGGACGAAGACTATGAAGCCATGGCTGTGGAAGCATTTAAGGCTTTGAAAGAGGAGTACATTGTTGTGTTGGCCGGTAATCCTGCCAATGTTGTTGAGCAGTTAAAGCAAGAGGGGATGAAAAATTTCATCCATATTAAAAGCAATATTTTGGAAGAACTGAAGCAGTACCAGCAAATGTTGGGAATTGTATAGTCGCTCACGGTTGTAAACCGTGAGATAATTGTTGTAGTTTTTTCATCCTTCCCACGGTTTGTAACCGTGGGCTAAAAACAATAAAAATATGAAACCGAATTTTAAAAATATTGACATCGACAGCATTCCGGAGTCTAACGTCACCTCAGCATCATGGGCAAAGCAGCACGTAAAAAACAGCTGGGAAACGCCCGAACACATCAAAGTAAAATCCGTTTTTACAATCGATGACAAAATGGGGATGGAGCATCTGAACTATGCTGCCGGCATCCCCCCATTTTTAAGAGGCCCCTACTCCACCATGTACGTAACCAGGCCATGGACCATTCGACAATATGCCGGATTCTCCACCGCTGAGGAGTCCAATGCTTTTTATCGCAGAAATCTTGCTGCCGGACAAAAAGGACTCTCCGTGGCGTTCGACCTGGCAACCCACCGCGGGTATGATTCCGATCATGAGCGCGTGGTAGGCGATGTGGGAAAAGCCGGTGTGGCCATCGACTCGATTTTGGATATGAAAGTGCTCTTCAACCAAATTCCATTGGACAAAATTTCCGTATCCATGACCATGAACGGAGCCGTGCTGCCGGTGATGGCTTTTTATATTGTAGCTGCTCTGGAGCAGGGTGCTAAAATGGAAGACCTGGCAGGCACCATTCAAAATGACATTTTAAAAGAGTTCATGGTGCGTAACACTTACATCTACCCCCCCACGCCTTCCATGAGAATCATCTCGGATATTTTTGAATACACGGCTCAAAACATGCCCAAATTCAACAGCATCTCCATTTCAGGTTATCATATTCAGGAAGCCGGAGCTACCGCTGATATTGAGCTGGCCTACACATTGGCTGACGGCCTGGATTACATACGCACGGGATTAAAATCCGGATTAAAGATTGACCAGTTTGCACCCCGCCTTAGCTTTTTCTGGGGACTGGGCATGAATCACTTTATGGAGATTGCCAAGCTGCGTGCCGGTCGTATGCTGTGGGCCAAGATTGTAAAACAGTTTAATCCCGAAAACCCAAAGTCGATGGCTTTGCGAACCCATACCCAAACCTCGGGGTGGAGCCTTACCGAACAGGATCCGTTTAACAATGTGGCTCGAACATGCATCGAAGCCATGGGCGCTGCCTTGGGAGGAACGCAATCGTTGCACACCAACGCCTTGGACGAAGCCATTGCCCTGCCCACCGATTTCTCAGCCCGGATTGCCCGCAACACCCAAATCTATTTGCAAGAGGAAACGGGCATCACCAACCATGTGGATCCCTGGGCAGGTTCTTATTATGTTGAATATCTAACCCATGAGTTAGCCCATAAAGCCTGGAAGCTCATTGAAGAGGTTGAAGAAAAAGGAGGCATGGCCAAAGCCATTGAAACCGGATTACCAAAAATGCGCATCGAGGAGGCTGCTGCCCGCAAGCAGGCGCGCATCGACTCACGTAAAGATGTTATTGTAGGAGTAAACAAGTACAGGCCTGATAAAGAGGAGCCGTTAGACATTCTGGAAGTGGATAATACGGCTGTAAGATTGTCGCAAATCGAAAGGCTTAACAAATTAAAAGCAGCGCGCGATAACGAGGCAGTACAAAAAAGCCTGGATGCCATTACCCGTTCATGCGAAACAGGTGAAGGAAATTTATTAGCTTTGGCAGTTGATGCAGCACAAAAACGTGCCACATTGGGAGAAATTTCGTTTGCTTGTGAAAAAGTTTTTGGGAGGTATAAAGCAGTGATTAAATCAATATCAGGAGTCTATTCGTCAGAAGCCGGCGATGATGAACAGTTTGAAAAAGCCCGTGAGTTAGCAGATAAATTTGCTGCCCTCGAGGGTCGGCGTCCCCGCATTATGATTGCCAAGATGGGGCAGGACGGCCACGACCGTGGTGCCAAAGTGGTGGCAACGGGTTATGCCGACATTGGTTTTGACGTGGACATAGGCCCTCTGTTTCAAACTCCTGCCGAGGCCGCTCGCCAGGCAGTTGAAAACGACGTACATATCTTAGGGGTTTCTTCGTTGGCAGCGGGCCATAAAACCCTGGTGCCGCAAGTGATGGAAGAGCTAAAAAAACTGGGGCGCCCCGACATTATGGTTATCGTGGGCGGCGTTATTCCTCATCAGGATTACCAGTTTTTGTATGATGCCGGAGTGGTAGCCGTGTTTGGCCCGGGAACAAAAATTTCTGAAGCCGGCATTAAAATGCTGGAGCTGCTAATTGAAGCCACGAAATAGTATCCTTTTTTCTGTTTTAAACTATCTTTGCCGGAAATTCATTTCCTATGAAAAAGTTTTTTTTCTCGCTGGTGCTGCTCGCAGTAGTTGTTATTGCATCGGCACAAGACACCCTTACTGTTTTACAATACAACCTGTTGCAATACGGCAACGATTATGGTGGATGTAACAGTACAAACAATAATGTTTCTACCAAGGATGGATACATCAAAACCATTATCAACTATGTAAAACCCGATATCTTTTCGGTCAACGAGATGGTGGCTTCCGAGGCTATGATGGAGCATTTGCTGGGGGTAATAAACACCACCTGGACCTCTCGCTACAAGCGGCCTCAATTTGTGCACAGCAATGCCCCTTACCTGGCTAATGCCATTTATTACAATTCAAAAAAGCTCACTTTTCAAAAACAGGAGGTAGTGCAGGATTACGTGCGCGATATCAACCTGTTTAAATTTTACTACAACTCCTCGGACTTGGAAAGTGGCGACACGGCTTTTGTAACCTGCATCGTGGCGCACCTGAAAGCCGGTTCGGGAACCGATAACAGCAACAAGCGTAAGGTGATGGCCACCAACACCATGAACTATCTGAAAAACCACGACCAAAATGCCAACTACCTGATGATGGGTGATTTTAACCTCTACGGCGAAACGGAACCCGCCTGGCTACAGTTTACCATGAACAGCAACAGCAACATCAATTTTAACGATCCTGTTAATCAAAGTGGCGACTGGAACAACAATTATGCATTCAGAAACTATCACACGCAGTCCACCCATTCGTCTGACAACGGTTGCGCCTCGTGGGGAGGAATGGATGACCGCTTTGACTTTATCCTCATCTCAAATTATGTGAAAAACGGTACCGAGCACGTAAAATATGTGGACGGTAGTTATTGGGCTGTTGGTCAGGATGGAGAACATTTTAACAAAGGCCTGCTCGATGCGCCAACCAACACCTCGGTACCTTCTGACGTGTTAAACGCCCTGGGCAAAAACTCGGACCATCTCCCGGTGACTTTAAAACTTAGCGTCGATCAACATGTGGGCATTGACGAATATCAATATTTGTTGTTTACCGATGTCAGTTTTGTGAACCCTGTGAGCAATGAACTTCAGCTAACAATAGCTTCACGAAAGGATACTCCTGCCATCATCTCGGTGTTTGATGTGAGCGGAAAATTACGAATCCGCCAAACAGTCGAAATCTCCAAAGGAAAAACCGGCTATTCTATCCATGTGGCCAACTTGCCGGCAGGACTTTACCTTATTCACATCACCGATAAAAACGGGATGGCCATCACGCGCAAAATGGTGAAACGGTAACCAAACCCTGTTTTCCTGTATCTGAAATAAATACGGTTTGCTGCAAAATGTGATACTGTAATATTGGTGCAATTAATTAACTTTGCAGCTTCAAAAATTGAAAGTTATGACTAACAAACCGGCACGATATACCATCACTTCGGCATTACCCTATGCCAACGGACCCATCCACATCGGACACCTGGCAGGGGTGTACGTTCCTGCTGACATCTACGCACGCTATCTTCGTTTAAAAGGCGAAGATGTGCTCTTTATTGGCGGATCCGATGAGCATGGCGTTCCCATCACCATTAAAGCACGCAAAGAGGGAGTTTCTCCGCAGGATATCGTGGATCGGTATCATGGAATTATTAAAAAGTCATTCGAGGATTTTGGTATCTCTTTCGACGTTTATTCGCGCACTTCAGCACCCATCCACCATGAAACGGCTTCAGCCTTTTTTAAAAAATTATACGACGAGGGCAAGTTTATCGAAAAAAGCAATGAGCAGTATTACGACAAGGAAAACCATCAGTTTTTGGCTGACAGGTATATCACCGGAACCTGCCCCCATTGTGGTTACGAAAAAGCATACGGCGACCAGTGCGAAAGTTGCGGCACCTCATTAAGCCCCCTTGAATTGATTAACCCGAAATCGGCTTTAAGTGGTAACGTGCCTGTGCTTAAAGAGACCAAACACTGGTACTTACCCCTGAACGATTACGAAGGGTGGCTGACGGAATGGATTTTGGAAGGCCATAAAGACGATTGGAAATCCAACGTTTACGGCCAGGTGAAGTCATGGATTGATCAGGGACTGCAACCCCGTGCTGTTACCCGCGACCTGAACTGGGGTGTAAAAGTTCCTGTTGAAGGCGCCGAAGGAAAGGTGCTTTATGTTTGGTTTGATGCTCCCATCGGATACATTTCGGCTTCGAGAGAATGGAGCAAAAAAAGCGGCAAGGATTGGGAACCTTACTGGAAATCGGACGACAGCAAACTGGTTCATTTTATTGGCAAGGACAACATTGTTTTTCACTGCATTATCTTCCCGGTCATGCTGAAAGCCGAAGGTTCTTACATCATGCCCGACAACGTACCTGCCAACGAGTTTATGAACCTGGAAAACGATAAAATTTCCACTTCCCGCAACTGGGCTGTCTGGCTGCACGAGTACCTCGAAGAGTTTCCCGGAAAACAGGATGTGCTGCGCTACGTGCTCACGGCCAATGCGCCTGAAACCAAGGACAACGACTTTACCTGGAAAGATTTTCAGTCTCGTAACAACAACGAGCTGCTGGCCGTGTTTGGTAATTTTGTGAACAGAACCCTGGTGCTGACCAAAAAGTATTTTGACAGCGTGGTACCTGAACGCACCAACCTTACCGCCGATGATGAAGCCACGTTGCAGGCTTTGGCAGATTTTCCCGATAAGATTGCACACAGCATCGAACTCTATCGCTTTCGTGAAGCACTTGGCGAATTGATGAATCTCGCACGCCTGGGCAATAAATACCTTACTGAAAACGAACCCTGGAAAATATTTAAAACCAATCCCGACAGGGTAAAAACCATTATGAATGTTTCGTTGCAAATTGCAGCCAACCTCGCTGTTTTGTCGGAACCTTTTCTGCCTTTTACCTCTGACAAGCTTTACAAAATGATTAATCTGGAAAGTAAATCGTGGGATGATGCAGGCAACCCTGATTTCCTTAAAGCAGGCCATCCCTTGAATAAACCCGAGTTTCTTTTTGAAAAGATTGAAGACAGTGAAGTAGAAGCACAAGTACAAAAGCTGTTGGACACCAAAAAGCAGAACGAGCTGGCTGAAGTGAAAGCAGCCCCGGCCAAACCCGAGATCGAGTTTGACGATTTTATGAAGATGGACATACGTACCGGAACCATCCTGGAAGCCGAAAAGGTGGCCAAAACAAAAAAACTGTTGAAACTTAAAATCGATACGGGCATCGACCAAAGAACTGTGGTGTCAGGTATTGCGGAGTATTACGAACCTGAAAAGATTATCGGCAAACAGGTTTCTATTTTGGTGAATCTAAAACCCCGTAAGCTGCGCGGCATCATGTCGCAAGGCATGATATTAATGGCCGAAGACAAAGATGGCAAATTGGTGTTTGTATCACCTGATGAGAACGTAAGCAACGGGAGTGAGGTAAAGTAGGCCTAAAAAAAATTCTGTATAGGCTTTAAAACAAGGCTATCCATTAATTTATAGCAAGCATACGGGCAAGCCTCCCCAAAAGAGATTTTTAGTGATGTAGCATTGTGGTAGACAAAAAATTTGGCCTCTCTGAAACATCAAATCTCAACTCAAAAAAACTGTACTTTTTGTAATCTGTTTTAACAAATAGTATTACTTTTTGTATTTTTCAACAAGAAAAAAATATTCTATTAGCAAAGAGATAATATCTTTGAAAAAATTTTGAAAAAGTAACCTTGAATACGATGAACACGTTAGAGCAATTAAAAAAATACACCACCGTGGTGGCCGACACCGGCGATTTTGAGTCGATGAAAAAGTACCAACCACAGGATGCTACCACCAATCCTTCGTTGATATTGGCAGCAGCACAAAACCCGAAATACAAAACGTTGATTGATGATGCCGTGGCTTTTGCCCGCAAGCAGCAGGGCGACATCCACCAAAAACTTCGTTTTGGTTTAAAAAAGGTTTCTGTTAACTTTGGGTTGGAAATTCTTAACATTGTCCCCGGCCGTGTTTCCACCGAGGTGGATGCCCGCCTATCGTTCCGTATTTATGATACCATTTCGTATGCCAAAGGTTTAATCCGTCTTTACGAAAAAGAAGGTATTTCACGCGAGCGGGTTTTGATAAAAATAGCTGCCACATGGGAAGGCATCAAAGCGGCTGAAATTCTGGAAAAAGAGGGCATCCACACCAATCTGACATTGCTCTTTAGCAAGGTGCAGGCCATCTGCTGTGCTGAAGCCGGTGTTACACTCATCTCGCCCTTTGTAGGTCGTATTTTAGACTGGTATAAAAAGGATCGGGGTGTTGACCATATTCCGGCCACAGAAGACCCGGGCGTGCTATCAGTTACAGATATCTACCATTACTATAAAAAGTTTGAGTTCAACACCGAAATCATGGGTGCCAGTTTTCGTAACAAGGAAGAGATCATCGAGCTGGCGGGGTGCGACCTGCTGACCATCTCACCCACCCTGTTGGGAGAGCTTGAGAACAGCAACATCGACGTTGTTCCTAAGCTTACCGTTGAAGCTGCCAAAGCCCTGCAAATTGAGGCTGAGCACTACAACGAGATGGAGTTTCGCTGGGCCCTTAACGATGATGCCATGGCTCACGAAAAACTATCGGAAGGCATCCGCCGCTTTAGCAACGACCTGCGTCAACTGGAGAAATATTTTTTGGAGAGGATATAAAGAAAAGTTCTATTTTTGCAGCACTTTAATTGGCCCCATAGTTCAAGGGATAGAATAGAAGTTTCCTAAACTTTAGATCCAGGTTCGAGTCCTGGTGGGGCTACTACTTCCTTTCTTATGCCCTACTACGCTTACGTTTTATATTCTGATTCCGGTCAATGCTTTTACAAAGGACATTGTGAGAATCTTCATGCTCGATTAAAGGAGCACAACCTTGGAAAAACCAAGTCAAACAAAGCCTTTCGACCCTGGAAGATTGTTTATTACGAGGAGTTTAACACAAGAGAAGAAGCAATCATACGTGAAAAATATTTTAAAACTGCCGCAGGAAGAAGGTTTCTTAAGAGAAGCATGCAATTAAAAAAATAGAAGTTTCCTAAACTTTAGATCCAGGTTCCCCGCCCGTACCGAACGGCACGTTCGGGCGGGGAGTCCTGGTGGGGCTACTACTAAAACCTTTAACACCCTTTACGCAAGTTTACAGGAATATTTATTTTCATTGGCAAAATCATTGCCTCATGATTTGCTCCAGCTTGCCGGTAGCTTCGTCCCAGCTATAATGTTGGTGCACAAACTTAAACCCTGCGCCGGCAAGCTCCCCGGCATATTTTTCATGCTGCAAAAGCTTCACGATGTGATCGGCAATTTTTCTTCCGGTATCACCAATCAATATCTCTTTTCCATCAGCAGCGCGAAGGGCATCGTTGGCCAACGAAGTGGTAATGGCAGGAATTTTCATTGCCATCGCTTCGAGTAACTTGTTTTGTAACCCGGTACCAATGCGCATGGGGGCCACAAAAACCCTTGCCGATGAGTAGGCATCACGAATATCGTCGAGCCAACCGGAAACCTTAACTTTATCATTTTCCAACGCTTTAACCTTTGCCGCGGGTTTGGCACCTGCCAACAACACCCTGGCTTCGGGCAACACCTTCCATACCATTGGCATCACCTCATTAATCAGATAACCGGCGGCATCCACATTAGGCGGATAGCTCATGTTGCCGGTAAACACCAGGTCGTACTGCTTATCGGCATCCATCGGTTTGAAAAAATCGTAATCTACTCCGTTGGGTATAACGGCAATGTCGTTTTTATCGCTTACCTGCATCAAATCACGATCGGGGTAAGAAATAATCGTTTTGTGGTCAAAGGCCCAAAACATCTTCTCTTCATAAGTCACCAACCGCCTGTACTCCAACCTCAAAACCGGTTTCATCCAAAACGGCGACCGTTCCACACGGCGCTTTACCCCATAAGAAAACACATCCTGATAGTCGATAGTTTTAGGTGCCGGCAAATCAGTTCCGTACGCGGCAGTACGAAGCAGCTGGCAATAAACATGATCGGGATGATACTCATAAAAAAGTTGCTTTATCTTTTTGTTGGCCCTGCCATTAAAAAAATAACCCACCTGCAACGGAAGTCCCTTGAAAAAAGCCCTGAGAATATTAAACGGAACAGCAAACCGGGGCAGATCGATAAAATTGATGGAACGGCAATAAGGCTGTAATTTGCTAAACGCTTTTTGCTTATCCAGTTTGGGATTGTGGTTTAGTGCACACAAAATGATTTCGTTATTTTTCGACAGCGATTTGATCTGCTGAAAAGCACGTAACTTATCCCCTTTTTCCAAAGGATAAGGCACACGCGGAAGAATAACAAAAATCCTCATTGAACCGGCATTTGGGTTGAATTGACTTAGGGGCAAATTTCGGATAATTATTAATAGGTTTGGTCAACTGACAAAAATAGTTCGGGTAAAATAACTATTTTAGCAAATCTAATTTTATCACCATGCCCATCAAAGGAGTTAAGGCCGTGTTCTTGTTGCTCACATTGTCAATTATTACAATGGCATCACAGGCTCAATTTCATCTTCCGGGCACCCCATTAATAAAAAATTACACCCGTTCCGATTACCATGCCGGCCAGCAAAACTGGATGATTGACCAGGGAGTAGACGGTAGAATTTACTTTGCCAACAACGACGGACTTTTGGAGTATGACGGTATTAACTGGCACTTGATAAACCTGCCTAAAAATGTTATCTTGCGTAGCGTGTTATCAGCCGATGATGGAAAACTATATGTTGGAGGATATAATGAAATAGGACTCTTTGAACCGGACGAACATGGCATGCTTGCTTATCACTCTTTAACCGGCCTTCTTCCTGAGGCGCTCAGAAACTTTGATGATATCTGGCGCATCCATCAAACTTCTGAAGGCATCATTTTCCAGACTTTTAGTCAGCTTATGATTTGGAAAGAAGGTAAGCTTCGGGTGGTGAAGGCTCCCGGCAAGTTTCACTTTTCATTTTATGTAAACGGCCAGCTTATTGTTGTTGATCTTCAAAAGGGTTTGATGCTCTACTCCATGGGTAAATTTTTTCCGTTACCCGGCACCCGCCTCTTGCAAGGCAAAGAGATCTGGGCCATGCTGCCTATTGAAGACAAGCTACTCATTGCTACCTCGGAAGAAGGAATCTACCTGTATGATGGTACCACCCTGAAACCATGGAACAATCAAACCGCTAACTTTTTAAAACAAAATCAGGTTTATTCGGCCATTCGTATTAACAAGGATGTGATGGCTTTCGGCACCATCCAAAATGGATTGATCATCTGCCATAACAATGGAACCGTACTGCAAAACATTAGCCGCGACGAAGGCTTGCAGAACAACACCATTTTGTGTCTTAAACTGGACGAAGCCAACAATTTATGGGTAGGCTCCGACAATGGAATCGATTACATTGAAATCAACTCGCCTTTGAGTGTACTCTCCTACGAATCGGGCATTAGCGCCGGTTATACCGCGGCGCTGTTTCACAACAAGCTCTACCTCGGAACCAATCAAGGCGTATTTTATCAACCCTGGAACAACATTAATAAGCAAGCATCCAAAAGAAAATTCAAGCTCATCGAAGCAACCCGGGGACAGGTATGGACCCTGCAGGTAATCGATAACACGCTGTTTTGTGGAGGCAACAACGGAACCTATCTAATAACCGACAGCACAGCCACAAAAATTGTGGATGTACCCGGGGAGTGGACCTTTTTAAAAGTCCCCGGCAAGCCGGATGAACTCCTGTCAGGAACTTACTCAGGCATCATACGCCTGGTTAAAAGGCAGGGGCATTGGCAATACGACCAACCTGTCAAAGGTTTTACCGAGTCATCACGCATGATGGCATTCGATATTGACAGCACATTGTGGATGAGTCATGGTTTTAAAGGCGTTTTTCATCTATTCCTCAACAACCGCCGCGATAGCGTTGTCAAGGTAAAATTTTACAATTCGAAAAACGGTTTGCCTTCGGACTTCGGCATCAATTTAACACACATCGGCGGGAAAATCTATTTTACCACCCCCGACGGAATTTACAAGTATAATTTTGCCCGCGATGGCTTTGAAAAAAGCAGCTTCTACAATAATATTTTCCCTTCTAAAAACCTTCAAAAGGTACAGGAAGATAACAAGGGAAACTTATGGTATTTTGCCAACAACGGCATGGGGGTACTTCGCAGGCAGGAAGATGGTAAATACGTGCCCATCACGTTACCCTTCAAGCAAATGCAAAACAAGCTGGTGGGCGGCTTTGAGTTTGTTTACCCCATCGATCATCAAACCGTGTTGTTTGGCTCGGGCAAAGGTTTTATTTTTTACAACCCCACCATTCATAAAAACTACCGACAGCCCTTCAAGGCCTATTTTCACCATGTAAGCATTGTCAACCCCGATTCAGTAATCTATTGGGGGCATGGCGGCGAGCAAAATATCGAAAAGCCCATAATCAGCTACGCCAACAACGCCATATACTTTTCGTTTGCCGCCAACGATTTTGAAAACAACGGCAAAACATTTTTTTCGACCTACCTTAAAGGATATGATCCCGGTTGGACAAAATGGGAGTACAGAACCAACCGCGATTTTACCAACCTTTACGAAGGCGATTACACCTTTATGATTAAAGCCCGTAATATTTACGATAAGGAAACTGAACCCGTTTCCTTTCACTTTACCGTGCTCCCCCCCTGGTATCGTTCCGGCATGGCTTACCTTTTGTATGCTTTTGCAGGATTGGGCCTGCTAATGCTCATTTTATGGATGGTGCAAAAACGATTTATATTGGCCAGGTTAAAAGAGGAGAAACGTCAGCAAGAAAAGTTTAAAAAACGCGAAGAGAAGTTAAAACAAGAAGCCCTTGAAGCGGAAAAAGAGATTATCCGCCTGCGAAACGAAAAACTCAGGGCAAAAATGGTGACGAAAGATAAGGAGCTCGCCAACGCCACACTCACCATGATTCAAAAAAACGACCTCCTCAACACCCTTAAAAAAGAACTGCAACACATTGCTTCCGGCATCCACGACGAGCAACAGCAAAACAAAATTAAACGGTTGGTAAAAAAGATTAACCGGGAGGTAGACACCGAAAAACAATGGGAAGTTTTTGAAACTCATTTCGAGAGTGTACACGAAGCGTTTTTAAAACGCATAAAAACGGCCTACCCGGAGCTTAGTCCCCGCGAGCTAAAACTCTGCGCTTACCTGCGACTAAATATCTCCAGCAAGGAAATTGCCATTTTGATGAACATCTCCACACGCGGTGTAGAAATCAGCCGCTATCGTTTGCGAAAAAAACTTGGATTAAACCGCAACGATAACCTTACCGACTTTATTCTTTCCTTTTAAGATGAATTAATAATTGTGTGTGGTAAAAAAATAATTTAAGCAATACTATTACATTCTTTTTGTGTACTTTATATTTTTTATGATGTATTTTTGATGTAGTATATTTTATACTATGATGAAATATTGTTGCAGCTTTTTATTTGGAATACCTTAATAAGTAATGCTATTTTAGCGCTGATTTTATCACTGGATATTTTAAACGTGTATTATTAAAAAATCATCTTTTTATGAAGAAATTATTTACTTTTTTAATGCTGCTTATGTTAACGGGGGGTCTGCTGGCTCAATCCTCAGGCATAACCGTTACAGGTATTGTAACGTCAGCAGACGACAACCTTACGCTGCCCGGCGTAAGTGTACTCATCAAAGGTACCTACAAGGGTACCACTACCGACCTGGACGGAAAATACATTTTAACAGATGTACCAGCCAATGCCACCTTGGTATTTTCCTATGTAGGGATGACCTCGCAGGAGGTAGAAGTTAATAACCAGCCGGTCATCAATATTGCCATGGCATCAGATGTAATGAATCTTGATGAATTAGTGGTAATCGGTTATGGAACGGTTAAAAAGAAAGATGTAACCGGTGCCGTTTCGGTGGTCGATTCAAAAACCATTAAGGAGTTAAAACCCGTTAAAGTGGAACAGGCATTACAAGGTACCATGTCGGGGGTTAACGTTACCGAGCAATCGGGTGCTCCCGGTGCAGGGTTAAACATTCGTATCCGGGGTATCTCCACCAATGGCGATGCCACGCCGGTAGTCATCATCGACGGTTATCAGGGCGACCTGAATACTTTAAACCCCGATGATGTGGAATCTGTTACCGTACTTAAAGATGCCCAGGCAGCCATTTACGGAACCGTGGGAGCCAACGGTATCATCTTAATCACCACCAAATCCGGAAAACGAAACATGCCTACTACCGTTGATTTTAACACCAACTTCGGGCTGCAAAAAACATCGCGTAAGCTGCCGGTGTTAAACGCTACCGAATATGCCGTTTTGCTTAATGAGAGCTATGCTGCCAACGGGCAAGAGCTGCCTTACCCCGATATTTCGGGATTGGGCACCGGAACCGACTGGCAAGACCAAATTTTCTCGACAGCACCCATGTACAACAACGATGTCAGGGTTTCGGGAGGTTCAAAAAAAGTAAACTATTCTATCAGTGGTTCCGACTTGCGTCAAAAAGGTATTATTGGCGGTGATAAATCGGGATTCCAACGCTCGACAGCCCGCCTGGGATTGGGTGCCGATTTAGCCGACTGGCTGAAGCTAAACACTTCGTTGGCCTATACCCACCTCGACAGAAAAGCCTTTAACGACTTTGGCCTGGGATCGGTTTTGTTTAATGCCGTGAACATGCCCTCCACGCTACCTGTTTACGACGCCAATGGCGATTACTACCTGGCGCCGCTCAACCTCGGCATCGAAATCATCAACCCCTTGGCGCAGCTTGCCAATACTTACAACGATTATTATCTGAACAAATTAAACGGAAACTTTGGCCTTACAGCAAGCTTTGCAAAACACTTCAGTGCCACGGCAAGGGTAGGATTTAACACAGCGTACGATTTTTCAAAATCCTTTTCCAAAATTGTTGATTATGGTGGCAAGGTGTTTGACATTTCTCGCAGCAGCGTTTACCAAAGTAGGTCAAACTACAACGACTACACTTTTGATGCTTTTATCACCTACGACAACACCTTTAATAAAGACCACCACATTATTACCACGCTGGGTACTACCTTGTATAAAACATGGGGCAACGGTCTTAACGCTACCGGCTACGACATTCCCAATAACTCGTGGGAATATGCCGACATCAGCCTGGCCAACGGGGTAACAACCTCCAAAGCCAACGGCTCTTATGTATATGATCAGCGCCGTTTATCATACTTTATGCGTGCGCAGTATAATTATAAGGAGCGTTACCTCTTTTCAGCCATGATCAGACGTGATGCTTCTACCAAATTCGGCCCCGACAATGCGGCTGCTTACTTCCCCTCAGCCACGCTGGGATGGGTTATTTCAAAAGAAAAATTCATGGAAAACGTCAAGCCCGTCGACATGATGAAATTTCGTTTAAGCTACGGTATTCTGGGATCCGACAAAATTGGCGACTACCAGTATATTTCACAACTCAACGGCGAGGGTGTTTATGTACTCGACGGACAGCTTGCTTATGGTAAAGCCATTGGCGCATTACCGAATCCCGGTATAAAATGGGAGCAGTCGCGTCAGTTTGACGTGGGTTTGGACATGTCGTTTTTTGAAAGCAGATTTGACTTTACCATGGACTACTTTAACAAAACCCGTAAAAACCTGTTGATTGGCAACATTCCTGTTTCAGGCATCCTGGGTGTGCATGCTCCCGGTGCCAGCGGTCCCACGGTAAATGCCGGTACAGTGCGAAACAGCGGTTTTGAATTTGCCCTGGGTGTAAGAGGCGGTAAAACCGAAGACTTTAGCTATCACGTAAATTATAACTTTACCTACCTGCACAACGAAGTGTTGCAAGTTGACAACGGCACCGGATTTGTTGAGGGCGGCAGCTTTGGCGTTGGCCAACCCATGCCATCCCGCATGGAAGTAGGATTTCCTATTGGCTATTTTTACGGCTACCAAACCGATGGCATATTCCAAAATCAGGCCGAGGTTGATGCACATCCTTCACAGGCAGCCCTGGGCTCTGAAGCCGTTCCAGGGGATATTCGCTTTAAAGACATCAATGGCGACGGCGTAATCAACAGCGATGACCGCACTTACATTGGCGACCCCATCCCAACCGTTACCATGGGTTTGAACATCACTTTAAACTTTAAACAATTCGATTTTCTTGCCTATGCTTATGCCAGCCTTGGCAACGACATTGTAAGAAACTACGAACGTACTCAGCCCAATGTGAACAGGCTTTCGTACATGCTCGACCGATGGACAGGTCCGGGTACCAGCAACACGGTACCCAGGGTAACTACGGCAGCCACCTCCAACAACGTTTTCTCCGATTTTTATGTAGAAGACGGTTCTTACCTTCGCCTGCAACGCGTATCGCTAGGCTACTCACTGCCTGAGGCTGTTGTAAGTAAAATAAAAATGAAAAAACTTAGGTTTTACGTAGCGGTAAACAACCTGGTTACCCTTACCAAGTACATGGGTTACGACCCTGTTTCTATCACGGGCGCTCCTGTAGGTGGTGGGTTCGATGCCGGTTTTTATCCATCTGCCATCACCTATTGGTTTGGTTTAAATGTTCAATTTTAAAGCACTATTGTTATGAAAAAATTTAGTACAACCCATATACTGAGTGCAGGATTATTTATTTTGATGATGATGGCATCTTCCTGCGAAAAATATGTTGAGGTAACCCCTCAATATTCCATCGACTCCGAAAACTATTTTAATTCACCTGATGATTATTATAGTGCCCTGATAGCTGCTTATGATATGTTGCAATCTACTTACGCCAACGCCATTTTAGGTGAAATTGCCTCCAACAACACCTTGTGTGGCGGCGAAAGCGCTACCGATGTTATCGGATGGCAACAAGTTGACCAAATGACGCACACCCCTGTGAACAGTAACATTCAGGATATCTGGAATTGGATGTTTGCCGGGGTGCAACGTTGCAACTATTTTATGGAGTTTAAAGATAAAATTGATTTCGAAGGTAAAGAAGAGATGGTTGGAGAAATTCGTTTTTTGCGTGCCTATTACAACTTCGAGTTGGTAAAATGGTTTGGCCCCATCCCTTTAAAAGTGGATGAGCGCTTCAAGCTGGGTGACGAAAGAACCATTCCCCGTTCATCCGTTTCAGAAGTCTATGCTCAAATTGAAGCTGACTTGCAGGCTGCCGAAGCAGTGCTGCCTGTTACCCCCATTCAAATAGGACGTGCCACCAAAGGGGCTGCCCAGGCTTTGCTGGGAAAAGCTTATCTTTATGACAAAAAATACCAGGAAGCAGCTACGGAACTCGATAAGGTAATCAACAGTGGCACCTATTCGCTGGTGGACGATTACAACTCCATCTTCGAGATGGATGGTGAAAACGGCCCAGGTTCTGTATTCGAAGTGCAATACACCGATGTGGAAGGCGCCGGTTTTGGTTGTCTGCAATGCAGCGAAGGAAATGTTGCTGTTGGATTTAGTGGTGTAAGAAGTTATGATGGTCCTGTTTTTTCGTCAGGTTTTAGTTTTAACGTTCCTGTTCAGGATGCAGTAGATGCTTATGAGCCCGGCGATAAAAGAAAAGAGGTAGCCATTTTAGATATCGTAGCCTGGGCAGACTCCACGGGAGCCACTTACTCGGAAGGGTACGAGCACACGGGATATTTCAATCGTAAATACCTCCCCCGCAAGCGAAACCCCGAGGCACAGCCCGATTTAAATCTTACCAACCCCAACAATTACAGAGCTATCCGTTATGCCGATGTTTTGTTAATGGCTGCCGAAGCCTACAACACAGGTGGCATTGATGATGGAAAAGCTCAGGAGTATCTTAACGAAGTCCGTCGCAGAGCTTTTGGTGATAGCAACCACGAGGTGACCCTTTCTGGAGCAGCCTTGGGCGATGCTATCTTTCACGAAAGAAGAGTGGAACTGATGGGCGAAGGTCTTTACTTTTTCGATTTGGTTAGAACCGGCAGAGCTGCCAACCAAATTGAAGGATTTACCCCGGGAAAAAACGAAGTATTCCCTATTCCACAGCAGGAAATCGACTTTTCTGCCGGCAATTGGTCACAAAATCCCGGTTACTAACCTTTAAAATTATTAACAGATGAAATACTTAAAAAATATATCCCTGCTCTTTATCCTGCTTGTGGCCTTTGCCGCCTGCAACAAAGAGTACGACAACCTTAAATCAGTCGATAGTGTAACTGCCCCTTCCAACGTGCAGGTTCAGTTCAACATCGCCCAGGACAACAGCGGTATGGTAACCATCATCCCATCCGCCGATGGCGTGGTGAAGTACAAAGTTCTTTTTGGCGATACTGCCGATGAAACAGCATCAGAGTATGGTGTGTACGATAAAATTACCCACACCTATTCCGAAGGCACTTTTCACGTAGTGGTAACCGCGGTGGGCTTAACCGGTTTGTCAACCAGTGCTGAAACCGACCTTTCGGTAACCTTTAAAGCTCCGGAAAACCTGGTAGTAACCATCGACCAGGATGCTGCCAACCCGCATGTGGTTTCGGTTTCGGCCAAAGCCGACTACGCTACCGTGATGGACATCTATTTTGGCGACCAGGAAAATGAAGAACCGGTGCATGCACTGCCCGAAGAGGTAGTAGAGCACACCTATGCTGATCCCGGCGATTACATTATCAGGGTGGTGGCTAAAAGTGGCGGCGCTGCTACCACCGAAGAGCGTGACACCATAACGGTTACCGCGGCTTCCGACCCGGTTAACCTGCCCATCGATTTTGAATCGTTTACGGTTAATTATGCTTTCGAGAATTTTGGAAACGCCTTCTCGGAAGTAGTTGACAACCCTGATGCCTCCGGCATCAATACCAGTGCAAAAGTGGCGCAGATGACCAAAAATGATGGCGCTGAAGTGTGGGCAGGATCGTTCCTGACCATGGAAAATCCCATCGACTTTTCGACAAACAAACTGTTTAAAGTAAAAGTACTTTCGCCCAAGGCCGGTGCCATCGTTAAACTGAAAGT
>JANTGU010000003.1 GCA_024762735.1 Bacteroidales bacterium
ATTATAATATAGTTATATAAATACATCTGGTATTTTTAAATATAGTGTTAGAAAGTTACAACCATATTGATCCGTTATTTAATCTTATTAACACCAATCATTTATGATGGAAATAAATGCAACAGACAAAAAGGTAATTTTAAGAGTACCCCTACTGCTTCTCGGAGTGTTGGCCTTCTGGATTTCAGGATGTAAACACGATCCGTATATCAGTCCTGACACCCCTCCAACGGCCAGCACCCACTGCGATGCCGATACGGTCTATTTTCAAAACGAGATTCTCCCTATGCTTGTATCTAACTGTGCCACTTCCGGCTGTCATAACACTCAATCGCACAAGCACGGGGTTGTTTTGGTCAATTATGCCACCGTGATGAGCACAGGTGGGATTAACCTTTCCAACCCGTCAAGCAGTAAAATATATGAAGCCATCACAGGTTCTGATGAAATAATGCCTCCTTCACCGGCCACTCCTTTAACTACAGAACAAACCAATAAAGTACTAAAGTGGATTGAACAGGGTGCTGTAAACAACCAGTGTGTTGAAGACAGCACTCAGTGTGATACTTCCCAAGTTACTTTTAATGCCGATGTAAAACCCATCTTTGAAAAATATTGTCTTGGTTGTCACAGCCAGCCCACCCCCGCTTATAATATCGATCTGAATAACTGGGATGATTTGGCTGTCATTGTAAACAATGGTTCATTGGCTGGATCAGTTCAACACCTGGCAGGATATTTTCCCATGCCGAAAGGATCGACCATGACAGATTGCGAGATTGCCACGGTCGTGAAATGGGCAAACGACACTACCCTTACCGACCCGGGTGGCGGTGGTGGTGGAAATCCTGACCCTTGCGACCCGGACACCACCTATTTTCAAAATACCGTGTTGCCCCTGATAGTTTCAAATTGCGCAACATCTGGTTGTCATGACACTCAAACGCATGAGCATGATATTGTTTTAGTTGATTACGCTTCCATCGTGTCAGACGGAAAAGTAAAACCGGGCAACCCGAACGACAGCAAACTCTATAAAATATTATTCGGAGGCGATATGCGTGAAGATATTATGCCTCCACCACCAGCTCAGCCTTTTACAGCAACCCAAAAGCAAATTGTTTACGACTGGATTTTACAAGGCGCACTGAACAATAGTTGCGATGGCGGTTGCGATACTACCAACGTTACTTTTTCGGGAACAGTTTGGCCTTTAATGCAAACCTGGTGTACGGGATGCCACACAGGTGGCAACGCGGGCGGGGGAATCCACCTTGAAAATTACAACAACGTGGTAACCATTGCCAACAATGGCAAACTGATGGGAACCATCACGCATAGCGCGGGATACTCTCCCATGCCCAAAAACAGCGGCAAACTCTCCGATTGTCAAATTGCAGAAATTCGCATCTGGATAGAAGACGGAACACCTAATAATTAAATTAACCACTATGAAAAAATTGCTTTTTGTAACAGGAATGTTTACCTTGTTCATGCTTCAGTCCTGTTACTACGATAATATGGAAGACCTATATCCCGATAATGGCGGTACTACTTGCGACACCACCAATGTAACCTTCAATTTAACGGTGTGGCCTATTATTCAATCCAACTGCACCGGGTGCCACAGTGGCTCGGCTCCGTCAGGAAATGTAAGTCTGGAAAACTATAACGACGTGGTTGTTTCGGTTGAAAACAATAAATTAATGGGTACCATCAGACACGAGTCTGGCTACTCGCCCATGCCAAAAAACAGCAGCAGGCTGTCTGATTGTAATATTTCTCAGTTGGAAACATGGATTAACCACGGTTATCCAGACAATTAGAAAAATCATGAAAAAGATACTTCTTATAGTCGTAATAATTGCTCTCGCCGGTGGTTTGTATGGATGGTTTTTCGTTTACAACAAGCCCCACACTAATTTTGAGAACAGTAAACCCGATTTTAAATTATCGGCTCAACAACTTTTTAATGATTTTTCAGGAGGAAAGGGAGAAAGTTATAACGGAAAAGTTATCGAGATAAACGGCACTGCTCAAAAGGCAGATATTTCCGACACGTTGGTCACCCTGGTGTTTGTTTTTAACGAAGGAATGTTTGGCGATGAAGGGATTCGATGTTTATTTATTCCTAAATTCTACAACCGGTTAAAAGCGATAACCTATCCTGCTCCCGTTACCTTAAAAGGGTTTTGTGCAGGGTACAATGACACCGATGTGATATTAGAGCACTGCAGTTTAATCAAAAATTAAAGCCATTAAACCCGATGACAAAACAAAATAGAATACAAAATAATAAGCACATGAAACCTCCATGACGGTCTAAAAATACATGGGAATGATTTCCCGACCCTGTAAGGGTCGCATATTAATAGCCCGGGGTTTTAACCCCGGGTGTAAAAAAGAAGAAAGTCGTTTTGGCGGAATTTTTGCTATTAAAAGCAAAAATTGTGACAAAACATAAAAGAATGGAATACAAAATTAAAAACATATGAAATTAATAACCCTCACCACAGTTTTATTTCTTTTTGCCTTTCAGGCAGAAGCACAACGATACATCACCAAAACAGGCAGAATCACTTTTTTTTCTGACGGCCCGCTCGAAAAAATTGAAGCCGTAAACAATGGCGTTAATTCAGCCCTGGATTCCCAAAGCGGCATGTTTGTATTCAAGGTGCTGATGAAATCGTTTGTTTTTGAAAAAGCCCTGATGCAGGAGCATTTTAACGAAAACTACGTGGAGAGTGACAAGTATCCGTTAGCTACCTTTAAAGGAAAGGTAAAAAACATCAAGGATATTGATTTTACAAAACCCGGCATTTACGATGCTGAAGTGGAGGGTGACCTTACCATTCACGGAAAAACAAACCACGTTGCCACAACCGGTACTTTTACAATTGAAGGCAGTGATGTTTTAGGAAAATCGTTGTTCACTATTAAACTGGCCGATTACAACATAAAAATTCCAAGCATTGTTGAAGGCAAAATTGCGGAAGAGATATTAATTACCACCACCATCGACCTTAAACCTTTGAAAAAATGAATCGGATAGCATTACTGATTATTGCACTCGCTTTTTTGACCTTTCAAAGTGCAGCACAAGACGACATGATGGACCTGTTGGATGATGCACCCACCACGGAATTTGCCTCGGCAACCTTTAAAAGCACGCATGTTATAGTTGGCCAATCAATTGAGAGCCCTGCCAAAGGAACTATGCTGTTAAATATCCAGCATCATTTTGGCCCCGTCAATTCAGGGTTTTATAATTTTTTCGGATTTGACCAGGCCGTTACAAGGTTAAGGTTATCGTATGGGATAACCGATTGGCTATCGATAGGGTTGGGTCGTACCACCCAAAACAAAACCTGGGATGGAAGTCTAAAAATAAAACTCTTACGACAAAGCAGCGGAGCCCGAAACATGCCCTTCACAATTTCCTATTATGGAAACATAGGGATCAACACTTTGGAGCGAACCGATTTTTCCCGTCCTGATTATTTTAGTAGTCGGTTATCCTATGTGAATCAACTACTCATTGCACGTAAGTTTAGCTCAAAGTTATCGTTACAGCTTATCCCAAGCCTTATTCACCGCAACCTTGTTGAAACCAGGCAAGACGACAATGATGTTTATTCGCTTGGGGCAGCAGGGCGCGTTAAGCTTACAAACCGGATGAGTTTTAACTTCGAGTATCACTATATTTTATCAAAACAAACGGCATCACAATATTACAATTCACTCTCTCTGGGGGTTGATATTGAGACCGGGGGTCACGTGTTTCAGCTTTTCCTCACCAACTCAGCAGGCATTAACGAGCAGTATTTTATTCCTTATACCGATGGCTCGTGGCTTAAAGGAGATATTCGTATTGGATTCAATATTGTAAGAACTTTTACCATTGTAAAGCCAAAGGAGTTTGCGAAGTATTAACAATAGGATAGCTAATCAGCATAATACACTTTACAAATTATTTCATAAAAAACCCTGATACAGGGTTTTACAATAATGTGGTTCGTAAAAATTCCAGATATTCCTGTAGGTTAACAACGTCAGAACCGCTGTCAAGTGGAAAACCATTGTCCACCAGGCATATTAAATTTGACTTCTGTAGATTAAGCCGGGGAAACAGTTTTTTGAGACTGGTGATTCCTTTAAGCATCGATGTCTTAGGGCTTTTCGTTAATTTTATTTCAAACGGGAGCATCACATTCCCGTTTTGAATCAACAGGTCAATTTCTTGTTGGTTACTTGTTCGTATATAATACATACTATTATATAGCCCGTTGTTATTTAAAAATTTTAAGGTCTCTGTGATGACCAGGTTTTCAAAAAGAGGGCCACCCAACAGTCCATACTTTATTTGTTCAATGGTAGTCATTCCTGTAAGGTAAGAAACAAGACCGTTGTCAAGCCAGTAAACTTTTGGGCTTTTGACAATTCTTTTCCCGAAATTTTGATAAAATGGCTGAAGCAAATAAATTATGTTTCCTGCAACAAGCACCGATACCCAGTTTTTAACAGTGCCAACACTTATCCCAAGCTCTTTTGATAAAGAAGAATAATTCAATGGTTGTGAACACCTGGAAGCAAGCAATCGAAGGAACTGCCCAAACGTTCTTAAATCTCCAATATTATAAATCGATTTTACATCTTTTTCAATATACGTCTGTACATAACTACTATACCATGTTTGATTGTTTAAAGACAGATTAACGGACAATTCCGGGTAAAGCCCTTTCAGACAAGCGAACTCAAAAAAATTGTCGGAACCTGCATTATCCAAAATACCGGCACTCAACAGCTCCGTAAATGAAAAAGGGTATAATTTTAAAAGGGCGACCCTTCCCGCCAAAGATTCACTCAACCCTTTCATCATGGAAAATTGTTGTGAACCTGTTAGAAGATACTTGCCTGGAATTCGTTTTCTGTCTATTTCCATTTTCAAATAGGATAACAAATCAGGAACATATTGTATTTCGTCTAAAATGGTAAGACTCTTTAATTCGGTCATAAACAAGGCAGGGTCTGTTAAGGCACGTTCCCGTAAAAGAAGATCATCGAAACTAACATACTTATAATCTTTACCAAATATTTTTTGCAACAACGTTGACTTACCCGTTTGCCTTGCCCCTACCAAAGCCACTGAAGGAAAACCTTTTGCGCTTTTTTTGATATAACCGGTTATTTCTCTTTCAATATACATTATGTAAATTTATAATACCATTGCAAATATACATAATTTTATCACAACGCGATCAGGGCAAAAAAACCTTACTAAAAAATAATTATCTATATTTGTACATATTAATTTTAAATGATACTTGTTAATGAGGTTATACCATGCGTTTATTTTACCTTTGACACTAACTATAATGCTATCTTCCAAGATGCTGGCTAGTAATATTGACTCCCTTGAAGCAAGCCTGCCTCGGGTAAGTGATAGTTTAAAAGTAAAAATACTTTGCGATTTATGCTGGGAATATCGCTCATTGTCTGCTGAAAAAGCGTTGGCTTATGGAAACAAGGCACTACAACTATCCAAAAAGATTGATGACAAAAGCGGTATAGCACAATCGTATAACGATATGGGCATTGTCTATATTGGAACCGGTTTGTATGACACGGCTCTTGAGTATTTTAACCGTTCGATGGACCTGCGAGTCCAGCTTAAAGATAGTACAGGAATCGCCTCTCTTTATAATAAAATAGGAATCATTTTTCAAAAACAAGGAGATTTAAAAAAGGCGCTACAAAATCAGCTTTTAGCTTTAGATATTTACAAGAAACTAAAAGCCGAATTATGGATTGGATATTCGCTAAACAACATTGCAATCATCAATCAGAATTTGGGAAATCTTAACGCGTCGTTGGATTATCACAAAAAAGCATTGGAGTATCGAATTAAAATGAAAGATAAGTATGGCGAAGCAGGTTCATATGGAAACATGGCCAATTTATATTTAAAATTAAACGATACTTTAAAAGCCATGGAGTACTATCAACGAGCGTTAAAACTATTTCGAAAAATTGATGATAAAGAAGCTATCAGTACCATGCTTAATAACCTTGCTAACATCTATATTTTTCAGCAAAAAGTAAACATGGCTTTACCGCTTTTAAAAGAATCGCTTGAACTTAGAATAAAGGCAGGCGATCAAAAGGCAATTGCATCAACCCTGTTAAGATATGGAGAGGCCTATCTGGTAACAGGGGAATATAACAAAGCCATAGAAACTTTTTATCAAACGTTATACATTTCAAAAAACATCAAAGTACTTGAAGAAGAGATGTATGCTTACTTAAACCTGGGAAAAGCATATAAAGCAAAAAGTTTGTATGATAGTGCATACAAATATAACCAGCTTTATGTTAGCCTTAAAGACTCCGTTTATTCAAATAGACTAAAAGAGCAAATTGTAGAAATGCAAACCAAGTATGAATCAAAGGAAATGAAACATTCGATCGATTTGTTAAAAAGCGAAAAAAATTTGGCTGAAATCAGACTTAAACAAAAACACAATGAAAACCTTATATTGATTTTGGTTATTTTTTTAATTCTGATCTCTTCTGTTTTTGTTTTTTATCGACACAAAACAAAGCAGAAATTGGAGATTGATGCCGCAAAACTAAAATATAACGAACAAAAAATTAGTGCAGTAATCAAAGGACAAGAAGAGGAGAGGCATAAAATAGCACGCGAACTACATGACGGCATTGGCCAAAAATTAGCCTCGATAAAACTTGCATGGAGCAAACTTATTTCCGACTTAAATTTAGAAATAAAGCAAGGGGAACTCAATATCGTCACTTCTTTAATCGATCAAACAGCCCGTGAAGTCCGAACCATATCACATCAAATGTTGCCCAACGAACTTGAGAAATTTGGACTAATTGCTGCAGTTGAAAGCCTGGTTGAGTCGGTTTTTAAAAATCAAAATATTAAAGTTTCTGTTGATACGTATGGGATATCGAACAGATTTCCAGCTGAGGTAGAGCTTACTGTATATCGTATTTTACAAGAATTATTAAGCAACATAATAAAACACTCCGGAGCAAAAAAGGTTAAGATAGATTTGCTACAAAAAATCAGCCGCCTCTATTTAATTGTAGAAGATGACGGAGTAGGTTTTCATTTTAAATCAAACAACCCAACATCAGGAATAGGATTGTTCAATATTGAAAGTAGAGCAAAGTCGGTAAATGGGTCAGTAAATTTTGACACCGCTATCGATAAAGGTACTACCGTACTAATTTCCATACCCGTATAAAAATTATGAGCCAAATAAAAATTCTTCTGGTTGACGACCACAACATTATCATAAACGGATTACGTTCACTATTGGAAGATGTTGACGATATCATTGTAGTTAGCCACGCAACAAATGGCCATAAGGCTCTTGAAATAGTTAAAAGCGTTACGGTTGATGTGGTATTAATGGACATTGATATGCCCGGGATGAATGGTATTGAGGCAACTAAAATAATGAAAGAACAATACCCCCACATAAAAATATTAATTCTTACTGTTCACCACGAAAACTCATTTATTCGAAACTTAATGCTGGCAGGAGCGGATGGCTATTTGTTAAAAAATTTGTCAAAAGACGATTTAATCAATGCTATTAAGAAAATTTATAACGGCCATAAGTATTTTTCTTCCGACATTACCATGTCTCTGTTAAATAGCAACCCTGAAAAACAAGATAAACCTATTCAATTTACCCTGCGAGAGATGGATGTTTTAATGTTACTTATCGATGGTTTAACAAATAAAGAGATTGGAAAAACCCTTTTTATAAGTCACAAAACAGTTGACAAACATCGTACTAGCCTAATGAAAAAAGCCGGGGTAAACAACATTGCCGGGCTGGTAAAATTTGCCATAAAAAATGGCTATACCGACTAATTTACATTCTCTTAGGGTCAAATTGGGGTAAATACCCCAGTAATTTAGGGCGTCTCCCTGATTAAGTTTTATTTATAACCAGTCTAAATTTGCACCAAACATTTTTACTACTTAAAGTCAAAAAAATAACAACTGTAATTTATTAACAAAGTTAAGTTTATTGGCAACCATAAAATAGACTTTATAGTAGTGTTTGTTAGTCGATAAACTATACTTCTTAAAACTTATTATTATGAAATCAAAAGTTTTTTATTTACTGGTTTTGGCAGGGACTTTATTCTTTTTTTCCTGCTCAAAAGACAAAGGCGCCTCCCCTTCAACATCAAATGGTACCATGGAGTTAAAGGTTGAGGGCAATGCATGGTCGGCTACCTTGGCGGTGGCTGCTGTAAACACTAACGGTGTAATTAATGTAACCGGTAGCGATTCTCAATCAAAACAAGCCAGTGTAATTTTATACGGTGTTGATGCTCCGGGGACATACACGCTAAACAATAGTCAAAGTAACCAGTTTAGGTGGACTGAGGGTCTTGGACAAGCTGATACCTATGTGGCCAATTTTTTAGCGGGTACAGGCACCATCACCATTACCGAACTTACAGCCTCTACTATAAAAGCTACTTTTGAGTTTACAGGGTATAATAACTCGCAAAACAGCAAGGTAATTACTGAGGGGGTTATTAATGCCAATTTTTAATAAAAACGCTGAAGTAGCTGATTGAAAAAATTAACCACTAATAAATTACATTATGAAAAATTTTTTACTAGTACTATGGATAGTAGCCGCTACCATAAATGTAAGTGCACAGAAAGAGATGGAGGAGGTTTATAAAATTAAATTTAACCATAAGATCTATCACCATGGCACTGCCATCAGCGAACGGCCAGGCTCCTATAGTTATGCTGCATCCGACAAAGTCATAACCGTTTTTGCCAACGAAAACGGGAAAGTTTTATGGTCCAAAAAATTTAAAGAAATTGCTCCCACGTTAAAAAAAATTGATGAACTTATACCGTTTTGGGAATCCAATATTATCTTTTTATTTGATCGTAAAGCCGGTAAAGACCAGGTTGCTTGTATTGAAATGAATAGTGGAAAGTTGTTGTGGCATACTGACGTGTACCAAAATGTTTATGAAGATGTAATAATTTATATTCCGGAAGAAAACGGCTTTGCAATATCATTAAAAAAAGAACTTGTTTTTATCGATGCTAAAACAGGAAAAGTGAGGTGGAGAACGCCAAAATTTAAAGGGGTAGTAGCAAAATATATTTACGTGCCTGCTGACAATTCAATGGTAATGATAAACTTTATCCCTAATGGCTTAGCCTCCTTGTTTTCAGGGTTTAAAAATCAAATTATGCGTATAAATACAAGTACCGGAGAAATCCTTTGGGATGAGTCATACATTGGCAGAGCTAAGCGAAAAGCGCTCACACGGGAGTTTGTATTTGACATGCAGCTGAAAAACGATAAAATATTTCTGTTATTAAATGGGATTCAGTTATTTGATTATAAAACAGGGACACCATTATGGAGCGCAGCTTTTAATTTTATTCCCGAAGATGTTATAAAAACACCGAATGGTGCCTCGGGAAGTTTCGGCGTTTACAATGCTGTTGCCAAACCTGTTGTACAGGGTGATGATGTTTACATTTTGGATATGTCAAACAGAAAAAATCAATACCTGAAAAAATATGACAGAAATTCCGGCAAGTTACTATGGACATCCTCCGATATAAAGAAGGCAAAAGCTATTCCCGGCCTGGCAGTTTACGATGATAAAGCCATTTTACAAATTGGAGGCAGGGTTGAAATGCAATATAAACGCAAGTATATGTCAGGTGACACATGGGTTACTGAATGGAAAATTGATTATCCTGAAGTTAAACCATTTGGAATTAAGGCCATTAATACAACGGACGGGGCATTAGCCTGGGAGTCGGAAAAATTTAAAAAGGGAATAACTAATGCTATTTCGTTTGATAAAAATTACATCGTATGCAGTGGCAAGGATCTTTACTCCATCGATGTGGCTACTGGCAAAACAAAATTTCAGGTTCCGGTTTCAAAAGGAGGCGTTGGACAGGCAAACATGATACTGCCATATAAAGATAATATCGTTGTGGTGGTGGGAGAAAAAGGGGTGTCAACGTTTAATGCCGAAACGGGGAACCTGCTGAATAGCGGCAAATACAAAGCTTCTGGTTTAAACAGGCAGGTTAACAACATTTTAATCATGGAAACACCTAAAAATGACATTGCTGCTTTTGATTTAAACACATGTAAATATAAAAGCTATAATGCAAAAAAGGGTGCCAACACGTCATTAACTATGGACGGTAAATATGTATATGTTTATGAAAAAAACGCGGTGTCGAAACTAAAAACTTATTAAATCTGGTATTAGTGTGATTGCTGGAGGCTTGCTTTATTGGCAGGCCTCCTTTTTATTAATATGGCACTCATACTAATTTGATTATTTATTTCAAAAATATGAGCCATTTCAGATTCAGTGCAGGCATAAAGCACCTTCATTTCGGCATCAAACTTATCCATATCGGTAATATTTAAAATACCGGTTATTTTTTTATGATGACTATTGCCAACCCAAACATCCAATGCCTCCCCATCAGATGATTTAGTGAAAGGAATAAATCCGTAATCGTATGGGTAAACAAACTGTATAAATTTTGGGTGCCGCGTTCCTTTTGGACGGTCAATGGTAATTCCATATTTTGAAATTAACAGATCCAGGTTTTTCCAAAACTCTTCATTGTTTACAAAGTGGCTATCCGTTGTCATGCTTTTTTAAAATTATCCTGAATGTGGTGCCCTTGCCCGGAGAGGAGTGTTTGATATAAATTTTGCCTTTATGGTACTCTTTGATGATGCGCTTAGCCAGCGACAGACCCAGTCCCCATCCTCGCTTCTTGGTGGTATAGCCCGGGCTAAACACGTCTCGTTGTTCTGTTTTCGAAATGCCTTTCCCGGTATCTTTTACATCGATTAACACCATGTCTTCTTCCTCTTTCATACTAACGCTAATTTTACCCTTGGCATCCATGGCATCGATGGCATTTTTAAAGAGATTTTCCAATACCCAACTAAAGAGTGGTCCGTTGGCCAGCGCGATCACATCATGTTTTGGCAATGTAATCTCGTACGCTACCTTTCGGGGAGTACGTGGTTTTAAATAGTCGACCGTGCGCCGGATAATATCAGTAATGTTGGTTAATTCCAGGGAAGGGGTAGAGCCAATTTTTGAAAACCTTTCGGTAATCATTTCCAAACGCGCCACATCTTTCTCAATCTCCTCGGCAGCCTGCTTATGATTGGCTCCATCCATTTTTAACAATTCCATCCAAGCCATAATTGACGAGAGTGGCGTACCAATCTGATGGGCTGTTTCGCGCGCCATCCCTGCCCAAACCCGGTTTTGTTCCGCATTGCGGGAAAGACTAAAAAGCAGGTACGCAATCCCAATAAACACAAAAATGATTAAAAGCTGAGCCAATGGAAACAGCCGCATTTTATTTAGCAATTCCGAATCTTTATAAAAGATATAAACCTTTCCTACGTCTATAAAATCAAGGATGATCGGTTCGTTTTCATCTTTCATCTCTGTGAGTTTCTTTTCGGCAAAAGAAGGATTTTTCATTTTATCCTCGTTCAAATTTCCATAGAGCAACACAGTAGATTGCGTGCTATCGGTAATAATAACCGGAACACTGGAAGAGTTTAACGCTACTTCTTCCATAAAAATAGTAATGTAATCATTGAGCACCTTTTTCAACTGTGTAAACAAGTTGGAATTTTTATAGTACAGATAATTCCGCTCTCCCTTCACAAACTCCACTTCAATGGGTTGATAAACCGAAAACTCTTTTCTTAGCGTTCCTGCTAAAAAGCTGATGGTATCTTGTCCCTCTTTAAGGTTTTTACTGCTTAAAATTTTACCCCTGGCATCCGTTAATATTACCGGGATGGTTTTGTTGTCGTGAATAATATTCAAATAAAAGGTTAAATCCTGCGAATTATTGTCGGAGAGCAAGCGGTTATAAACTTTGGCAAGCAATTCGGCTTTTTTTTGTTCCTCCTCCTGAAGTTGTCCAAAAAACTTTTCGGTATACTGCATCAGCTCGGCTTTTCGATGCACGGCATCAGCCCAAAGTCGCACATTTTTACGTTCCGCCGAAGCAAATTTACTTACCAGCCGGTTGGTATAAAATATGGAAAGGGCAATCAAAACCATTCCTATTATAAACAGAAATGTTTTCCAGGCTTTCTTTTTGGTATAGATGTCCACTTTTAAAAATGTTTTAAACATCAAACGTACAAAAATGTTTTTTGTTTTAGGAATCTAAAAGGAAATAAAAAACCCCCAAATTTCTTTGGGGGTCTCGTCAAGCTTAGGCTAGTGTTAGTTTTTGCAGGCTTTTTGATAAGTTGTAGGGCGATTTGTACTTTTTGAGCTTGACTTTTTCGCCTTCTTCAGCACAAATTGGGCAGTGCCCCATTTTAATTGGGTAAACGTAATGGCACTTTTCGCAGTAATAGTAGTTTATTTTAACAGATTGGGGTCGATTTTTAATCATCCAAATGGCGCCGGTAACCGGAGTTAATAATAAACTTATTAAAAACAGTTTGATAGCTTCAGCCTGCCGATTGATACCGAACAGGGTAAAAACAAACGTAATTAACAAATATCCTACAACTCCATATACAAGCATGATTCTCTTTTTTCGAACGCTTCTACTCATTAACAATATGCGAGCCAAAAATCATATTCATCTGATTTTCTTTGATTTATAAATAATATCGGCAAAAACTTTATGATATATTATACATTTTCGGATAATGTCATTTTAAACTCAAGTTTAAAATCGTATATTTTTTTTGGTAAAATCAGGTAAAATCATCTTTTGAAAAATGGAAAGAGTTACATTTGTGTTCCAAAATCAATATTATGAAATCATTCGACGGCCATTTCACCAGTAAGTTACCAGGGGCAAAAACATCGGTATTTGCCGTGATGAGCAAGCTGGCAAACGATTACAATGCGGTCAATTTATCGCAGGGCTTTCCCGATTTTCCCATCGATCAGGAATTAATAAGGCGTGTAAATTACTATATGGTAAAAGGTTACAACCAGTATGCGCCCATGCCCGGCATACCCGGGTTACGAAAAGCCATCGCCGGGATGTTTAAAAAGAACCATGGTGCAGATTATGATTTCGAGCACGAGATTACCATCACGGCAGGCGCTACACAGGCACTGTACACGGCTATCTCGGCCTTTATCAACGACGGTGACGAGGCCATCATCGTGGAGCCTGCTTACGACAGTTACGCGCCGGCAGTGATAGCCAATGGAGGCACTGTAAAATATGTTTCTCTAAAATTTCCCGACTTCACCCTAAATTGGGATGAAATTAAACGCAATGTAACCTCTCGCACTAAACTCATCATATTAAACACACCTCACAATCCCACGGGCAGCATTCTTAAAGAGGAGGATTTTTTAATTCTGGAGCGCTTTTTAAGAGGCCGCGATATCATGCTTATCAGCGATGAAGTTTACGAACATCTCATTTTTGATGGCGAAACACACTATAGTGCTTGTCGTTTTAAGGACCTCGCCTCGAGAACCATGGTTGTCGGCTCCTTCGGCAAAACCTTTCATGCAACGGGCTGGAAAACAGGTTTCGTGCTGGCTCCGGCAAATATTACTGCCGAATTCCGGAAATTTCATCAATTTATCGTGTTTGCCTCCAACACGCCGGTTCAGCATGCCATTGCCGATTTTATTCAGAAACCTGAAAACTACAAGGGACTTGGTGAGTTTTACCAGGCCAAGCGCGATTACTTTTTAAATGCCATAAAAAAGTCGCGGTTTAAAGCCATTCCTGCCAAAGGAACCTACTTTCAACTGTTGGACTACAGCAATATCTCCGATGAACCGGAATACGATTTTGCCACTCGTTTGGTAAAAGAGTTTGGAGTAGCCGGAATTCCTTTGTCTCCATTTTACCACAACCATAAAAACCAGCAACGGTTGCGTTTTTGTTTTGCCAAACAGGAGTCAACCCTTGATAAAGCCGCTGAAATTTTATGCAAGATTTAAAAATACTATACCTGCAGTCCGATTTAGCCTGGGAAAATCCTGATGCTAACCGTGCTAAATTTAGCACACTGATCAACAATAATATTGACAAGCATGACCTGGTAGTATTACCCGAAACCTTTACTACCGGCTTTCCGGTTGACCCCGCCCATTTTGCCGAAACCGTTGATGGCGCCACAACAAAGTGGATGCTGGAAACAGCACGTGCTACCGGTGCCGTTATCACAGGCAGCATCTTACTTAAACAAAACCACCGTTTTTACAATGCCCTACTTTGGGTAACCCCCGATAGTGAAATAAAAAGTTACTATAAACGGCACACCTTTTCCATGGGGGGAGAAGACAAAAAGATTGCCAAAGGAACCAGCCAACTCGTGGTGGAGCTAAAAGGTTGGCGCATCAGACCCATGATTTGTTACGATTTACGGTTTCCGGTATGGAGTAAAAACCGGTTTAACGAAACAAAGGGCTTTGAATACGATGTAGCCATTTATGTTGCTAACTGGCCATCACAGCGCAGCTATCCCTGGGAAACCCTGCTATTGGCAAGGGCTATCGAAAACCAGGCTTACGTGTTAGGAGTGAACCGGATAGGAAATGATAATATTGGAAATTATTATAGCGGGCATTCAAAAATGATTGATCCCAAAGGAAGTGTTGTTTCAGATTGTAAAGCGGGCACAGAAGTTTGTGAAAGTGTTGTTATCAGCAAGGCATCGTTAACGCGATTTAGAGAAAAGTTTAATGTTGGCCCTGACTGGGATTGGTTCAACATCGCCGAGTAAACAAGAAAAATTTAGAACTTCTAAGGTTGTTATGCAAGAATTAATACTTTTACTCTTTTAAATTCTGAAAATTATGAACATAATCATAGCAGGTGATGGTGAAGTAGGTTTTCATTTGGCAGAAGCCTTGGTTAACTCCAACCACAACATCACCATTGTTGACCCTCGCGAGGAGTTGCTGGAAATGATAGAGTCGCATGCCGACCTGATGACCATTGTTGGAGAATCAAATTCTGTTAGTGTGTTAAAAAAGGCCAACGTTAACAAAGCCGATCTGGTCATTTCGGTGTTGCACGAGGAGAGTATCAATATTTTAACCGCCATTTTGGCCAAAAAGCTGGGGGCTAAGCATGTTATAGCACGCGTTAACACCCTGGAAAATGTGAGTCCTGAAAATAGAAAGATATACGAAGATCTGGGTATCGACAACCTTATTTCACCGGAAGACATCGCTGCCCACGAGGTCATTAATTTACTCAAAAACCCAACTGCCACCGAAATTTATGATCTCTCTAACGGAAAGCTTTCCATTTACCTTTTCCGTATTGAACAAAATGCGCCCGTGGTTGGCAAGTCGCTTGACGATGTCGCTTCTTCATTCGATTACAAAGACCTTGATTTTAGAGCCGTGGCCATCCACCGCGGCAACGAAACCTTTTTACCATCAGGTACCACTACTTTTCAATCGGACGACTTGGTTTATGTTATTTCGAAACCCAACTTGCTAAAAACCATGCTTGGGCTAAGCGGAAAAGAGGATATTGATATTAACAACGTGATTATCGTGGGCGGTGGACGTGTAGGAAGAGTGATTGCCAAACGGCTTGAAAAGGATGTAAACATAAAACTTATCGAGCGTGATAAAGACCGTTGCATGTTTTTAACGGATTTGTTAGACGATTCTCTGGTAATAAATGGCGATGCCCGCGACATTACGCTGTTGGAAGACGAGGGAATTGAAAATACCGATGTTTTTATTTCGGTTTCAAATAACACCGAAACCAACATTCTGACCTGTCTTCATGCCAAAAAATACGGCGTAAAAAAGACCATCGCCCTGGTTGAAAACCTCGACTATATTGAAATTTCACAAAACATCGGCATCGACACCATCGTAAACAAAAAAGTGATTGCTGCCAGTTACATCATCAAACATGCCATGGGCGACGAAGTTGCTTCGCTGAAAATTGTGAGCGGTATTAATGCCGAAATCCTGGAAATAGAAGCCAAACCGGGTTCAGCCATCACCAAAAAACCCATTAAAAATGTTAACCTGCCTGAGGGTGTTATTGTCGGTGGAATTTTCAGGGGTGACGAATCCTACATCGCAATGGGTAATTTTCAAATTTTACCCGGAGACAGGGTAGTGGTTTTTGCCTTGCCGGGAACCACCTCGAAAGTTGAAAAATATTTTCAGAAATCGATGTTTAGCTTATAACAACTACTTGACTAATAACACATGCTTATGGGTAATAAAGGAATAACTAAAATACTCAACATATGGATTCTCATGAAGGTGATGGGGGTATTGCTGGTGATTCTTGCCGGATTTATGCTCACCTCGCTCATTGCCGCCTTTTATTATCACGAATCCATTTTACCCATTATTATTTCGGCAATAATAACAGCCTCTTTTGGCGGTGTTTTACTCTTTTTTGGCAACCGGCATAACAACAAAAATATTGGCAAGCGCGAAGGCTACATGATTGTTGCCCTCACCTGGGTGATTATTTCTGTTTTTGGTGCCTTGCCTTTTATGATCAGTGGCGCCATTCCTTCGTTTACCAACGCTTTTTTCGAAACCATGTCGGGGTTTACTACCACCGGCTCCTCCATATTAACCGATATTGAATCAGTGCCAAAAAATATTTTATACTGGCGCGCCATGACACACTGGATTGGGGGCATGGGCATTATCGTACTTACCGTGGCCATATTACCTTTTCTGGGTATTGGCGGTATGCAGCTGCTTATTGCCGAGATGCCAGGCATAGCCCCCGACAAACTGCACCCGAGGATTACGGCCACCGCCAAACGATTTTGGGGAATATACGTTATCCTCACTGCTGCCGAGATACTTTTATTATGGGCCGGCGAAATGAACTTTTTTGATTCGGTTTGCCATGCTTTTGCCACCATGGCTACCGGGGGTTTTTCTACCAAAAACGATAGCATTGCCGGTTTTCTTCCCTATACACAGTATATTATTATCCTATTTATGATTTTGGCAGGAACCAATTTCACCTTGCACTATTTTACCTTTCACGGACAACTAAAAAAAGTATTAAAAAACGAGGAAGTCAGAGCCTACCTCGGTATTATTGCTGTTATAACACTCGTGCTCACTTTTGGCCTGATTGCCATGCAACACACGAACATTGAAAAAGCATTCCGCGATTCGCTTTTCACCGTGGTATCCATTATTACCACAACCGGATTTGTTACCGCCGACTATATTTTATGGCCTGTTTACCTGTGGATTTTAGTAGCTTCGCTGATGTTTATCGGGGGAAGTGCCGGATCTACAGGAGGTGGTGTAAAAATTATCCGGCATTTGTTGTTGTTAAAGAACTCGTGGATCGAACTAAAACGAACCATCCATCCGGCAGCCATTATCCCTGTTAAATACGGGGGAAAGTCTATCAGTCAGGAGGTTATTTTTAACGTGATGGCGTTCTTTTTAATCTACATTCTTATTTTTTCATTTGGGGTTGTTGCCATGGCGCTGCTGGGTCTGGACTTTGAAACCTCGGTGGGTGCTTCTATCGCCAGCCTGGGTAATATCGGCCCGGGGATAGGTGGTGTTGGCCCGGTTGAAAATTATGCTTTCATCCCCCCGCTGGGGAAATGGATTCTCTCTTTTCTGATGCTTTTAGGCAGGTTGGAACTTTTTACCGTGTTGATCATCTTTTCACCGGCATTTTGGAAACGATAACTGTTACCACGTCTTAACAGCACGCTTCACCGCCTGTATCGACAGGGTATCGCTGTTTAAACTCCAAACCAACGATTTACTAAGGGTGGTATTGTCGTTGTCATTGTTGTAAAACATCAAAGCTTTTAACGCCGGGTACTTTTCAGGCAACCTAGTGAGTGCCTCCTCGTACCATTGATCACGCTCGCCTCCCACGGACAGGCTGCCAAACTCGGTAATAATAATAGGTTTTTTAAAGGATGCCAGCCAGTTGTAATAATCACCAAATATCTCGTTAAAGGTCCACCACTTCGACCAAAGTGCAACCGTGCCATAGTTTAAGGCTCCCACTCCTACCCAGTCGACATATTCATCGCCGGGATAGTACTCTTCATATAATAGGTAAGCAGGGTGAGGCGACCAAACCCAAACAACATTGGTAACGCCCTGCGCCTTGAATTTATTGACCACGTATCGCCAAAAGTTAACAAAATCCTGGGGTTTATTATTTTGGGGTCCCCAGGGATAACGATATGGGTCGTTCATTTCGTGACCCAACCGTATAAAAACCAAGTGGCCAAAATCTTTAACATCGCCAGCCCATTGGTGGATATAATAATCGTAATCGCCATTTACCACATCCTTTAGGCCGTTTTTGTTAAGATCCTCTCTAGGCGGAAGATCGTGTTCTTCACGATTGAAATCGTTCAACCAAGGCTCCCACGTAATAAAAGGTGTTGAGCCCAACCTGTAAATAGCCTTGGCATATTTTACCGGAAAATGTTCTTCGGGCTTATCACCCCATGCCGTGTAAAGCTGAATAAAAGGCAACTCAAACTGAAAGCTTTTTTCCAGTGACAGGATATGATCGAACGACTTTTTGTAGTGGTTATCGTAAACCCCCAACAGCACGGTGTCAGGGTTTTCAATCTTGTTTTTATCCTCGCGATAGCTGTTAAACCAGCCCAACGCCTTCGACCTGACAGGTTCACGGTTGCTCAAAAGGAGGCTGTTTTCGAGGTCAGAAACTGCCGAGCCCATTTTAGTGAACATCTCTTCGACAGGGCCCGTACTTTTTTTACCCAGAAAAGTAAAAACCAATATCAGCAGGATACCCACGATGATGGCTCCTGTTGTAAATGCAAATCGATAAGCTGTTTTTTTCATCTTTTTGTTTTTCAATTTAATACTTTATCTCATTCTCATGTTTTTTTCACCCTGCCCTTCGACAGTTTCGGCTGCTTCGACAAGCTCAACAACCGAGGCTCAGGATCCAATATCAGGGCAAGGGGAGCAAAAATCCCGCCAAAACAAATTGCTACTACTTTTTTTATCCCTATCGGGGCAAATAGCACGTAAAGATGCATGGCCATGCATCTCAACGAGAATATGGCCGTGCATCTTTACGTGCTATCTAACCCCCTTCCCCTCTCTCTCACGGTTTATAACCGTGAGCATTATTTCGTCTTTATCTTCTTCAAATCCACCTTCTGCCAGGGTTCTTCTTCAGGCAGGTTTTTTGATTCGTAAGCTGCAAAAATCCCGCCAGTAACCAAAAGTACCGAAACTCCGGCAAAAGCAAACATCCCCCAAATCTGGTCGCCGGTTAATACCAAAACGCCTTCCGAAACAGTGGTGAGCCGCTCGTAAATGACATACCCCAGCGTTAAAATAAAAAGTACCACGTGCAGTATTAACGGCCGGGTGTAAGGACTTAATCCCTTAACCGCTTTCTTGGCAGTGGGGATGTAAGGAATGTCAGCATTCACCAGCGAAAGCAGACTGCCCAGCATAAACACGGGCCAGGTAGCCGTTTTCAATATCATGCCGCGCCAGTGGAACCCTCTTTCGGCATCGGGATGCGACAACCATCGCTGTACAAATAGATAAACAGTGATGGCAATAATAGCAATGGGAGCACCCTTTATAATAAACTCCCCAAAGTTCATGTTAGCCGGCAAAACCCCCAACCAAAAATAGAGAAACGGGATGGTAAAGTATAAAAAACTGGTTAACCCTACCAAATAGTAGGTACTGATGGTTAAATAAGAAACCCGCTGCCAAAAATTAAGTCCTTTAAAGTGTTGGGGGATTTCGGTAAACAATACTTCAAACACCCCCCGCGACCATTTTAATTGCTGCTTGCAAAAAGAGCCAAAATCCTCGGGAACCAGCCCGCGACTTACCACAACCGGGGTAAATACCGATTTCCAACCTTTGGCATGCAGTCGTACCGATGTTATTAAATCTTCGGCCAACCCGATACCATGCCCTCCAATCGACTCCAGCGCTTTTTTACGAAAAGTACAGTTAGCTCCGATGGCCACGCTCGAACCATAGCCAAACAAACCCATCAGGGTAGGCCCGTAAAAAGTATAGGTTTGCTCGGCGGCACCCTTGGCGGTAAACGAACGGTATTGATTGTAATAGGTTTGTGCAACCTGTACAAATCCCACTTTTTCGTCTTTAAAATAGCCCAACACCTTATCCAGAAAGTTTGGAAACGGAATGTGGTCGGGATCCATAATCAACACAAAATCCTCATCAATCATTTTAAGGGCAGCATTTACTTTTCCGGCTTTGGCGCCGGGCAGTCCCACCAGGTTTAGCCATACGGCACCATGTTTTTCGGCTACTTTTCTAAATTCAGAATCCTGTGTGTCATCGAGTAAATAGGTGGTATGCGGATAGGTTATGTTGGCACAGGCAGCCAGGGTTTTGTCAAACATGCTTAACGGCTCTCCCGGTGAACTGGTGGTAAAAATAGCTACTTTCAAACCCTTTTCGGCAGGAACAAATTCGGGTTTTTTAACCCTCAGGTAGTTTAACCAAATTAAAAAGATGCGCAGAATACCGTACCAGGTTATCAGCGATAAAAGAATAAACAATGGCAACGAGTCGATGTGCTCGGCACGAAACCACCAGTCAGCAAACCGGATGATACTGATCACTCCCGCCACAAACAAAACCCTGTAGATAAACCGGTCGGTGTTGGTTACCCCACGTGCAGCTCTGTATTTCCAGAAATCCTTATCCTTCTTTCGTAACATATTAAAAATAGAGTTTCAACCCCACGTTAAAATTGTGGGTATTATAATAAAATGTTTGCAAATATTGATATGAAATATAAAACGCTGTTTTCCTGCCAGGATGGTAGTCAACGTTTACCCCCAAATCCAATGGCAAAAACGAATCCTGGTAAAAGCCCCTTTTAATAACCGTGTTGCCCTGTTTTTTATCGAGGTAAAGATAAGGGTTCATGGTTCTTGAAAACAGCCCCACCGAAGCATGAAGTTTTATCTTTATTTGAGCCGAGGGCAGGATGAACACGTTGGCAAGCAACGAGTTTGAAAACTGATGACTGGGGGTAAAGTAAGGATTGTAAACCCCGGTAATTTGTTTGGTTGAGTCGTAATTGGTAAGGATATCATCCAGCGACTGTTCCGAAACATACCTACTCTCTTTAGCATGGGAGTAGTTAAACGCATAACCCACATTTACCCTGAATACCGAAAACTTCAAAGTAGGGCTTAACAACCAGGCGTACGCTGTTTGAACATGGTTGGTATCAGGAAAAAACTCCCCCAGATATCCGGCACTGGCGTTCCAGCCTTCAGCCGATTTGTACGATAACGAAGCGTTGTATTTATTACTCAAAAAGGGACTGACAATACTGGCCAGGGTGTAGGTATAAGGTGATTTTTCAGCCCCGGCTTTCACGTGTAAATTTTTGGTTAACCGTTGATCCACCCCGACACTCCACGTAAATTCCAGCCTCTTGTTGATGGCCGTGTAAAACCCACCCGCTCCCACAGTTGCTTTCAAACCAATGTCCGGAAGAATAAAGCTGTTTTTCAGGGTAAACCCTTCCATACCCGAACGGGTGCTGTCCACCGAGAAACCCTGATAGTTAACATCCACCGAAAGGTTTACAAAGTGTGATTGATACCAACCCCCTGAAAGGGACGGCATCAGCAAACTCATGGGCTGAGAATCTTTATTGTACAAGAAATTTCCTTTTAACCACGGTTTTACAATGTGTGCTACTTCGGTATAAATTTGATTGGCTTTTTTATCGTTTGGATTGATTTTTAACGAGGATTCCAGGTAAGTGTCCGCCTCTTTAAAATCACCCAGGTAGTAGCTGGTAATACCCAACAACGACTGAACCTCTGCAATGCCGGGATATTTCTGATTGTACAGCAAGAACAACTCCCGGGCACTCTTGTATCGCCCCCTGTCGTATAGAAACAGGGCATACTCATACTTGAGTTCAAAGTTACCCGGGTAAACTCTGATGGCTCGTCGATACACGTTTTCAGCTTTATCGTACTCCTTCATCCAAAACAGCGTCTCTGCATAAAGCTGCAATACCCAATAGTTGTCAGGGTACTGAGCATCAAAAGCCTCCAATATCCTCACTGCTTGCTGGAAATCACCCTTATTCCGCATGGCCTTGGCCGAATCCAGCGTGTTAACCAGCAGGTTGTTCTGCGCCATGACTTGGGTTATCACAAGCAACAGCAGCAATAAAAGTCCTGTTTTAAATCTTCTTTTCAAATCAGTTAAGCATTAAAATTAAGCTCATCAACAAAGTAAGAGCATGTTATTAGTATAGCAAAACGCATTTGCTCTATCCCGGATTGATGAAACTGGTTCGTATCATGCGACCACCTTTGCCATGCTCTTTGGTACAAACAACATTATGGGTTAGACAAACCAAACACGTTATTTATTCACTTTAAAGCAAAAAAATTTTTACAAAGGTATTATTCCCCTTCACATATTATTACACCGGTAAATTAACAACTGTATAATCAATACATTATTATATTATTTGAAACTTGTTTTGTATAGTTTTGATAGAATGATTACAAATTAACTAAAAAAACCACTCATTATTTTTAAAATAGCTACTTTGCACTTCCAAAATCAAATTATTATGAAAAAACACAGGGTCGCCTATTTATTTGTATTTCTTTTTTTAACCCTCATGTATGGCTTTAGCGATGGAGAGTTAAAATACCCAAGCGGCTCACCGGCTGGTTATACCGGGTCGCCCGGCGACGGGCAAAACTGCACGCACTGTCATGGTGGTAGCGTTGAACATGTTGACAACTGGATTTCGTCTGACATTCCGGAATCCGGGTATATCCCCGGGCAAACTTACCTCATCACGGCCACTGCCACCGGAAGCGGAAAAAAGGGTTTTGAAGTTTCGCCGCAAAACTTTGCCGGTGACAAATTGGGCACTTTAATAGCCGGTAGTGGCAGTAAGCTGGTTGGAAACAATGATTATATCACCCACGCCAACGGGGTTAGCAACTCCACGGCTACCTGGAATTTTCAGTGGACAGCCCCCGCTGAAGGAACAGGCGACGTAGTGTTTTATGGTGCTTTTGCCATCAGAGAAAGCCACACCAAACTAACGTCGTTGCTGGTTCACGAAGTCAACACGGTTTCCATCGCCCAAAACAGGACGCAGCCGATCAGGGTTTATCCTAACCCTGTAAAAGACCGGTTAACCATTACCTATCGCCTTGTAAAACCGGAAAGGGTAACCGCCCGGCTCTATTCATTAGATGGCAAGCTTGTTAGCAACTTGCTTAACGAGGAACAATCAGCGGGAAACCACACCACTGCCACCATGTTGCAACCAACCGAAAGAGGCGTTTATTTGCTGCACATAACCATGGGTGCTCAATCGTTTACAAAAAAGCTGTTAATAGAATAATATCTTTTGTTAATTGTATTGAGATAGCAACAGAAGTCTTTTATTGTTATCATCCAGGCTCAACAAATTCATTCTAATAATTTTAACTATGTTTGTGCACATAATACCAATTCAAGCATAAGCCTTATGGAAACAACCACATTTAAAGTTTACAACTATCGCTGGGTGATGCTCGTGGTGTATATGTTTATCGTGGCTGTTAACCAGATGTTATGGATTACTTTTGCCCCCATCACCTCGGACTCGGCCCGTTACTATCATGTGTCCGATATTCAAATCGGGATACTCTCCATGTCGTTTATGCTGGTGTTTATCGTGATGTCATTTCCCGCCTCCTGGCTGATTGACAGGTACGGCATTCGTGTTGGCGTGGGAACGGGTGCCGTGTTAACCGGTGTGTTCGGGCTGTTGCGGGGACTGGTCAAAGATGATTACACTTTGTTGTTGACGGCTCAAATAGGCATTGCCGTGGGGCAACCCTTTTTGCTGAATGCCATTACCAAGCTGGCCGCCCGGTGGTTTCCCATCAAGGAGCGGGCAACGGCTGCCGGATTAGGCACGCTTTCGATGTACATCGGGATATTAATTGCCATGATACTCACCCCCTACCTTGCCCTGTCGCATGGCATTAACGGGGTATTATACATCTACGGTGTGGTGGCCGTAATAGCCACAGTGTTGTTTCTGATTTTCGCCAAAGAAAATCCTCCTACAGCTCCCTGTCGTCCTGACCAGGAAGAGCGTTCGTTGGTTTTAGACGGATTAAAGGATATGCTTAAAAACAGAGGGTTTTACCTTCTGCTGCTCATCTTTTTTATCGGACTGGGCATTTTTAACAGCGTAACCACCTGGATAGAGGACATCCTAAAGCCCAGGGGCTTTACCGCAACCCAGGCCGGCATAGCAGGTGGTTTGATGATTGTAGGAGGTATTGTGGGGGCGCTCATCATGCCCATGCTTTCGGATCACTATAAAAAAAGAGTACCTTTTATTATGACTGCCCTGGCTGGAAGTACCCTCGGGCTTGTTGGCATTACCTTTGCATCCAACTACAACGTGGTGCTTCTGTCAAGTGTTTTGTTTGGATATTTCCTGCTGAGCGCGGGACCCATCGGGTTTCAATATGGTGCCGAAATAACTTACCCGGCCTCGGAAGGAACCTCCAACGGGCTAATTTTGTTGGCAGGCCAAATTTCAGGTATTGCTTTTATTTTTGGGATGGATGGCCTTAAGTCGGCTGATACCGGCTCCATGACCACTCCCTTAACCTATCTTATCGGCTTGATGATTGTTGCAGTTTTGACATCCTTTAAACTGAAGGAATCGAAGCTTTTAACACAGTAAATAAGATAAAAATATTATTCTCCCAAAATAGGAAAATCCATTAAATTTTCTCTACCTTTGTAAGTTGCTCTCTTTTCAAGAAGTTAATTATCAGTATTATAAAAAGAAGGCATGTTTTTTGATATCCTTTTGCTATATTATATATTGCATCAACACACAAAATTGCATCAACACACAAAATACCGAGTCATGAAAAAATTATTATTAATCTCAGCACTATTCCTAATGGGCATTGCCATTACGATAAACGGTTGCAGGGTTAAACCGGCCAACAAACCTGACGAAGTAAAAACCATGGATGATTTAATTGTCAGTCCAAATTTTGATTGGAGCACAACCAAAACGGTAATGGTATTTATAACCTTACCCTCGGAGTTTCCCAATGAGCTTATCAGGCTTTACTCTGCTGATAACGAACAAATTTTTTACTCGGGGTATGGTGATAGAAATACAGAAACACTTGCTACAGCCATCACCATTCCGTCAAGTGTTAACATGATAAAAGTAGTTTATGGCACCACCGGAAGGTATAAACCGGTTTTAGTAGGTGTTGAAGATGATTTGGTTTACAACTTTAATGATTTTAAAAAATCACGTGGGGATGGTTGCGACCTGACAGGGTTTATTACTTATAGTCAGGGAGGATGGAGCTCACCCGCTCACGGCAATAACCCCGGAACCACCAGAGATGCTTATTTCTCAGAAGTTTTTCCTAATGGACTTACGGCAGGTGATCCAACTAATTTTACGATTAAGCTTACAACCTCAGGAAATGCAAAAAACTTTTTACCGGGTGGTGGTAATTCAAAAGTGCTAACGCATTCGTATGTTAATCCACTTAAAAAAGATAAAGTTGCCGGCAACTGGGGAGGCCAGATTGTTGCTGCTATTATGAATGTTGAATATGATCGTGCCGGACACATGGGTACCAACAGTAAAAAGTTGGCCGACCTGGTTTTTGCTTCCGGCCCGTTTGAAGGCATGACGGTTGATGCCTTTTTAGTCATTGCCAACAAAGCCTTGGGAGGTGGAGGGTTGAGTGGATACTCAATCAATGATATTCAATCGTATGCTGAAATTATTGACATAAACTTTGATAATGGAGCTGACCTTGGCTATTTAACCTGTGCTGATAATGGCGGTTCAGACCAATGTGGATGTAAAAAGGGATTACGCAGCCTTACCATGGAATACAACGGCACAGGTCCGGATGTTGTTCAGGTTATCGAAAAAAAGAACAATGTTGTTATATACAACGGAGTGCTTAATTCCGGCGATCAATTTACTTTTTATGGTTCCGGCAACGATAACAAGATGGATAACACAATCTATTTCATCGTTAATGGTACACAAGATGCTTCGATGCATACTTCCTGCTCGGTTGATATTTTTAAAGGAGATATTTATGGCAGCTTCACCGTAGTGGACGGAACCAGTGAAAACGACTTGCATTTATGTGAAGGAGGGGCAGACCAATGCGGGTGTGATGACAACATAAATTATTTGAAATTACGCTATACCGGAACAGCAACTGCCCATATAAAAGTAAAAGAAAAGAAACATAATCACAAAATTTTTGACGGATTCGTTGACGCAGATAACACATTTAGTTTTACCGGCTCCGGTAAAAAGGGGAGTATGGGCGAATATATCAAGGTATATGTTAACAATACCCTCAACACCACTATCTACACCGATTGTTCCAACAGCATGGAAGTGGGTGATACTTACGGCGACTTTACTGTTGTGGAAGGAACCAGCAAAAACAACCTGCCTTTGTGTGGCACTGACAATGGCGGTGGCGGTGGTGGAGGTAACAACGGCGGTGGCGGTGGAACCAACGATAACTTTAACGGCACCCTGGCTTTTGAAGATTTATGGCCCGGCAAAGGCGACTATGACTTTAACGACTTAGTTATCAATTATGATTTTGACGTAACAAAAGACGCTCAGAATTTGGTTCAAAACATTACAGCTACTTTTACCATTTATGCTTATGGTGCCTCCTATCACAATGCCTTTGGGTTTACGCTACCAAATGTAAATCCTGACCAAATCATTTCGGCTACCGGCTACGATATTGCACAGGGTAGTATTTATAATATTACAAGCAACGGCACCGAAGCGGGACAATCAAAAGCTACCTTTATTGTTTATGATGATTCCTGGCGGGTGATGCCTCCCATCGATCCAGGGATAGGGGTAAATACTGAACCCGACAAAGCCTATGTTGACTCTGTAACGATTGTTATGCAACTATCTTTTTATGAAAACGGATCGTTTGCCCAGGGAGGGTCGGTAAGTTATGACGACCTGGATATTGGCAACTTTAACCCCTTTATAGTTGTTGATCAAATTCGAGGGTTAGAAGTGCATTTACCCAATCATGCTCCCTCTGACCTGGCAGACCCGGATTATTTTGGAACCATGGAAGACAATTCCATTCCTGCTGATGGCCGCTATTATAAAACTTCTAATAATTTACCATGGTGCATCAACATACCCACTATTTTTAACTATCCAATCGAAAAAGCAGACATAACCGGTGCACATCTTCATTTTGGCGAATGGGCCGAGTCAGACGGTCAATTATACCCTGATTGGTATGAAAATAAATCAGGATATAGAAATGACGCGTTGATTTACCAGAAACCTGAATAGAACTATGACAACATCATAAAATAAACCCGATGCATTAATTTGTATCGGGTTTTTTAATAAAAAAAACCCGGGCAGTAAAACCCGGGCTTCATGATCAATTATTCAGCTTATGAAAAAATAATTTTACTTGGGATTTTCGGGCAGGCCAAAAGTGTCCACCACGAAATCGATGTCTTTATCTCCCCGTCCACTCAGGTTAACCAAGATGGACTGGCGCGGGAATTTTTTTGCCAGCTTGATGGCATACGCCACAGCATGGGCACTTTCAAGGGCAGGAATAATACCTTCCAAACGACTAAGCTCGTAAAAAGCATCCAGGGTTTCCTGGTCGTTGATGTAATCGTATTTTACCTTTTCCAAATCTTTTAGCATACTGTGCTCGGGACCAACTCCGGGGTAGTCAAGTCCGCTGGCCACCGAGTAAACCGGTGCGGGTTCACCCTTTTCATCCATCAAAGTATAACATTTAAAACCGTGAATAATCCCCGGTTTTCCAAAGGTCATGGTTGCCGCATGTTCACCCAGGTTTAGCGAACGTCCTGCCGGTTCCACACCGTAAATTTCACACTCGTCATCGTCGAGGAAGGCTGAAAACAAACCCATGGCGTTGCTACCTCCACCCACGCAGGCCACCACTTTGTCGGGCAACTCGCCGGTCATTTCCATAAACTGCTCGCGGGCTTCCACCCCTACCACGCGCTGAAAATCACGCACCATCATGGGGAAAGGGTGAGGGCCAACCACCGATCCAATACAGTAGAGTGATGTTTCAGGATCTTTAACATAGGCATCAAAGGCGGAGTCAACAGCTTCTTTTAAGGTTTTTAACCCGTGTGACACGGGAACCACTTTAGCCCCGAGAATTTCCATGCGAACCACATTGGGGTGCTCTTTTTTAATGTCCACCTCACCCATGTGAATTTCACATTCCAGCCCAAAATAGGCCGCGGCAGTAGCCAGCGCCACCCCGTGCTGTCCGGCACCGGTTTCGGCAATCAGTTTCTTTTTCCCCATGTATTTGGCTAACAAGGCTTCGCCCATACAGTGATTCAGTTTATGCGCGCCCGTGTGATTCAGGTCTTCACGCTTCAGGTAAATCCGGCCACCATACTTGTTCGACAGCCGGCCACTGTAATACACCGGCGTTGGCCGTCCCTGATAGTGTTTTCGAATACTGCGCAGCTCCGAAATAAACTTGTGCGACTTGCTTATGGAATAATAAGCGTTGGTAATTTTTTTCATCTCTTCTTCGAGATGGGGAGGTAGAAAAGCACCTCCATA
>JANTGU010000004.1 GCA_024762735.1 Bacteroidales bacterium
TGAAAGTATCTTTCATTTCGCCAATCTCATTCTTGGGAGCCTTGATGGTTTTCAATTCAAGTTTACCGCTGGCCACCTCTTTACCCCATGAGGAAAGGTGCTTGATAGGGCTTACGAACCACCGGGTTACCAAAATTGAAATCAAAAAGACCAACAAAAAAGTTAAAATAAACGACACTTTAACATAGTCGCTCAACCGGCGGGCATAGGCAAACGCTTCATTGTGCTCAATCTCCTCGAACAAAGCCCATTTTACCCCGTATGGCTCCAGTGTTTTAAGGTAACGATAAATGCCCAGCACATACTTCACCTTATTATCGCTGTTATAGGTCGATACTTTTTCTTTTTCCAACTCATGCGATATTAAAAAGGCCGGCTCATTAATGTGGTTGATGTAATCTTTCCACATTTTTGATTTGGTGTTCACTACGCGCCTTGTCAACACCTCGCTGTTATCGCCAAACCGCGTTGCCGTTCGCAGATAGAGATCGGAACCCAGGATAAAAGCATCGCCGGTTTCGCCATAACCCCCTACGTCGCCAATCATGTTATTCAGTTGGTCAACCGAAAACTGAATCACATCAGCCCCCATAATCTGGTTGTCCTTTTTAATGGTTTTGACAAAAAACCCCGAAATAGTATTGCCCGACGGCTTAAACCTTTCCAAATCAGAAAAAAGTATTTTCCCTTCACGGAATGATTTTTTAATGGTAGCGGTCAGTCGGGAAGCCTGGAAGGCCGTGTCGGAAAACAGATTTTGTCCTACCAAATAGGGATTGGTAATGCTAAACAGCACCACACCATTGGCATCGATAATAAGTTGATCCTGGTAACCGATATTTTTTACATGCTCACTTAAATCGTTCTTCGAGTCTGCCACAAGGCTCTTGTACGTTTCAGTTTGGGCAAATGCCTTCATCGTCAATCCTTTTTCGCGCTGCGCCTGGTGTATATCCTCAATAAGCGCGTCATTATGCTCCAGCCCTGAAGTAATTTCGAGGTAATCTTTGGCCTCGTTAAAAAAAGTGGTTAAGTATTTGGCACGCAACTGCGAGGACGAGGTAAGCGATTTGTCGGCTACGATGGTGAGCCCCTGGTAAGCATTTAAAAAATTCACAAAGCTAACGATGGCCAAAGGGATGATAGAGATAGCCATAAACCAGATAAGCAATGATTTACCTACGCCGATATACTTCCACGAACGAAGAGAGTGTTTAAATTTCTCCCACGTTTTTGATTCATTGTAATCAATAAAATCTTTCATTTTCTAACCATGTTAGGTACTATTACTTTTTGAAATTCAGCTTAATGGTATCGTAAAGCAGCTGAGGATGTATGGGTTTTGAGAGGTAATCATCCATACCAATGGAAAGAAACTGTTCTTTATCACCCTTCATGGCATGCGCCGTCATGGCGATGATGGGCGTATGTTTTTGGAGTTCCAATTCAAACTCTCTGATTCGTTTGGTAGCTTCCAGGCCATCCATCTCAGGCATTTGAACATCCATGAGAATAATATCAATTTCATCGTGTTGATTTTTATAAATCTCAAGGGCCTCTTTACCGGTTTTAGCCTGGATAATTTTAAAATGCTTGCGCTGAAGCAACTGCACTACTATTTTCATGTTGATGGTCTGGTCTTCAGCCACCAGCACGGTAGCTCCTTCTTCAAGGTTGTCCGCTTTCACTTCAGCTGCCGGTTGTTTTGCTTGCCCCGTGGCTGCCTGCGTCTGTTCTTTCTTATGACCTGCCAGTGATTTTTCAATTTCATGTTTTAAAACCGTTTGCGAAATTGGTTTAATCAGCAAGTCACTATTGCTTCTTATTCTAATCTGCTCCACCCACGAACTTGACTTAACCTCGGAGAGCATGTAGAGATGATCCGTACTTTTTTTAAGCTCTTCTATCGTGTCGCTCAACTCATCAAGATTGTCCTTGGCAGGCTGGATGGTGAGAAACACAAAGTCAAAGTGTTGCTTGCCCGCCCTTTGCAATGCCTCTTGTTTGGTGGACACGACTGTGTTTTCGATGTTCCAGTAAGAGAGCAAGCCTGACAAGATTTTTGCAGCGTCAGGGTGCTCCTCCACGATAAGTGCTGACACCGCTTTCTTTCCCTTAGGAATCCTGATTTTAGAAAGGTCTTCTTTTTGCTTTCCGGTTAGCAGGTTCAGCGAAAAATAAAACTCGCTTCCTTTTCCCTCGGCGCTGTCAATTTTAATGGTGCCTCCCATCAGTTTGGCCAAACTCTGTGAAATATACAGCCCCAGGCCTGTACCTCCAAACTCACGAGTAGTTGATTTATGTGCCTGGGTATAGGTATCAAACAGGGTGTGTATTTTGGATGCAGGTATTCCGATGCCCGTGTCCTTAACCGAAAAAGAGAGTCGAATTTGCTCTTCAATTAAGTCTTCCTGTTTTATTGAAAGGGTGATGGTTCCGTTTTTGGTAAACTTGTTGGCATTGCTCAGCAGATTAACCAAGATTTGACGAATACGCAGAGAATCGCCTATCAGCGTGTCGGGGATATCGTGTTGAACATCACAGACAAGCTCGTTACCGTTGTTGAGGGCTTTTAACGAAATGATGGCAAAAACTTTTTCAATCATATCGCGCAAGCTGAACTCAGCCTCTTCAATTTCGAGCATATTGGCTTCGATTTTTGAAATATCCAGGATGCCGTTAATGATCTCCAGCAAGGTTTCACCTGATGTTTTAATATCCTGCAGGCGTTCCTTTTGCAAATCGGTAAGGTCTGTATCCATCAATCCAAGTTCGGCAATGCCAATGATACCGTTCAACGGGGTTCTGATTTCGTGGCTCATATTAGCCAGGTAAAGCGATTTAGATTTGGTGGACTCTTCTGCAAGCCGTTTGGCCCTGTTCAGCTCCTTGACCGTTTCTTTGAGTTTAGTGGTAGTGAGTTCCAGCTCTTTTTTATGTTTAAAAAACTCGATAAAGGCTTTCACTTTACTTTTTAAAACCTCCAGGTCAAGCGGCTTGTACAAATAATCGACAGCTCCGGCCTCATATCCTTTAAAAATATGCTTGCGCTGCTTGCTGATGGCGGTTACAAAAATGATGGGAATATTTTTAGTATGTTCGTTACTGCGCATTAGCTCGGCAGTTTCAAAACCATCCATGCCGGGCATCTGAACATCAAGCAAAACCAAAGAAACCTCATAGTCCAACAGCACACCCAGCGCTTCATTTCCCGAAGAAGCTTTTAAAATATTCAAATCAGGACTTTCCAAAATACTTTCGAGAGCCAATAAGTTTTCCGGATGATCATCAACAATTAAAATGTTGAATTTACTATTGTTTACCATAATGTTTTCTTTTTCCTTATCAGTAAAATGATACGCCATTCCAGACCAATAGCAAATATATGAAAAAATTTTATTTAGCACCCATCGGCCTCGAGAATTTACCTCCTTATCAACAATAAAAGTTCAATCATCAAGTCGAATGCTACCGGTTACAAATCGATTTAAAATCGCACCACTCGCATGAAGCGTGGTCGGTAGTTTGGGTAAATTCACGCTTCTCGTCAAATATTTCAGCCAGTATAGTTGCCAGCACCGTTTCAAAGCTCTCCACCCATTCCCCGGGGTTGCTCGCCTGCATCTTAGGTGTTATAAAGCCATCCGAAAGATTTCGAAGGCTAAAGAGCCCCAGCTGAAGCTGTTTTATTTCAGGATGGTTTTTTTGAAAGAGCCAGCCGTATGTCAGGGTTTGGAATGCTTTTGAATATTTGCTATCGGTAAGCAGCTGATCCCACTCTTTAAAATTGACGTCCGATTTTTTAACGGAGCCGGTTTTATAATCAGAGATGCGTAGTTGCTCGCCTGCCCGGTCCACACGATCGATTACCCCCTTGACGGTTACCATCCTGCCATCAGGCAATAAAAGACTATGCTGCAACTCTTTTTCCACGGCCACCATCATTCTGGGTTCCTTTTTCAACTGCCCTATCTCCTCCTGAATAAACCGCTCGAGATATCTTTTTAAAACTTTTATGGTCAGCAGGTTTTTTCCGTGCGTGACATCCCCGGAGGGGTAATTTTTTTTCAGGCTGGCACTTATCAGCCTATCGAGCCCCCCCAAAGCTTTTGTCAGCTGCTTAGGGTCGATGGGTTGATTGATAAAAGGTTTGTACACCTCCTCCAGCACCTCATGAACAACGGTTCCAAACACATTGGCCTCCATGGTGCTTTGTACCCCGTCAGGAACCTTAAGTTTTAGCAAACGTGCAAAATAAAACTGCAGCGGACATTTGACATACTGGTTTAATGCCGATGGCGACAACCCTTTGGTGCGGAGGGCATCCAGTTTGGTTAATACCGTTTCGCTTTTAGGAATCACAATATCGTCTTCCGCGGGCCGGTTTCCCGGTTCAATTTTTAAAAAATGATGATGAAGGTGCAGGTTGGGGTTGGCTTTGGCAGCCTCAATTTCCAGCTGAAACAAAAAGCGGCTCTTTTCTCCGGAACCAAAATTCCCCTCTTCTGAGTTGTACACCATCACGACCTCTTCGGTACGTTGTAACAATCTGAAAAAATGATAGGCATAAATAGCATTCTCTTCATCGGGCAAAGGAAGGGCAAACTCTTTTCTGATGTCGAAGGGAATAAACGATTCAGCACTGCTGTTTTTGGGCAACATGCCCTCGTTGGCCGAAAGTATGATGATTCGTTTAAAATCGAGCAATCGTGTTTCGAGCATTCCCATCACCTGAATACCATTCAAGGGCTCCCCTTTCAGGCTAATTTCAGAAGCTGCCACAAGCCTTGAAAACACTTTTTGAAACACCTTAAGGCTGAAATAGTTTTCGTTGCCACGCACCACCGTGGAGAGCTTTTTCATCACGACCATCAGGGATGACAACTGCTGTTCGACGAGGGCGGCTTCTGCAAATCCCGCTTTCTGATTCTCTGACAAATCCATTTTATTTTTAAGCTGCAACAGCAGTTTCATCATCCGGTTAAAAAGCTGAGAGACATCCTCCCCGCCCTGGAACAACGTTGCTGCCACTGCGCCATCCGCTTCGACAAAACAGCTCATCACTTTGTCGCCACTCAAAAACTCACGGTTAAATGATTTCGCCTTTGCGATAGCTGTTTTCGAATCGTGCAACAAAAACTGCAATGCACTATTTTGCAACATACTTAACACAAGCGCCGTGGCATAAGCCCGGTTTGATTGGTCATGTTGGCGAACCAGCAAATCGACCCAAAGGGTTAAAAACTGCGACAAGCTTCCCAGCGCCAGCGGGTAGCCCATGGTAACATTGTAGGTTGTTTCTCCCACGGGAAGCGACGTCAGCAGAGGGATAAGCAGCTTCTCATCAGCCAACACGATGGCCGTATCAACCGGCGAACCGGATCTGTCGGAATCACTCCACTGTGTTAGCAACTGGGCAGCAAACTTCACCTGACTAACCTGTTTTGGAGCAGCCACCAGGGTCATTTCTTTTTCCGATTCCAACAAGTTGTTTTCAATCCACTCCGGACGGTCAATTTTTAGATTTTTAAAAATCTGATGCAGGGGAAAGCCCGCTTCCTGCCAGGGCAAATGGTGTTTTTTAGGATAGATATAATACTCGTCAACATCCCAAAGCAAGGTAACCGGATAATTTCTTTTCAAACTAAGGATTAACTGTTGTTCAGTCCTGGTAAGTGCGTTAAAGCCTGCAAAAACAAACTGTTTCCATGGTAAAACCCTGCCGGTTTCAATGCTTTCGGCCACCTCACGATACACCATCCCTTTCGTACCCAGGCCTTTTTCGGTTAACGACTTTTTAAGCCCGTCGTAATAGCGAAAAAGCTTGTTGTAAAAATCGAGGTAGGCTTTTTCAAATTCCGTGAGGTTGCTGCCATCGGGATGCCATCGCTCCAGCGCTTTGGCTTTGGACAAAAAAGAGAACAGCTCTTTCACGTTGGCCATCGCCATATCGGCATCATTAAAATCGCGCAACATGACGGGTGCCCAGTTAATAAATTCATCAGGATGGCGGGCCTTTTCGCCTTCTATCTGTTTGTGAACTTCAAAAAGCTCAAACCAGGTAACCATCGAATCCTGTACCGTCCATGGTGACAGTTCGGAAATAAGTTCATCAATGGAACGCACATCAGGCATCCAAAACGATCCTGACGCCTGCTCTTCCAAATACTTTTTCAAAAATATTTCGGGCCGTTTGTTTGGAAACACGACCACCGTTTCCAACAAATCGGCCTTGCTTCTGCTGAGCAATAGTTCCGTTACTCTTTCCAAAAACTTTTTGTTGTTCATCCACTCAATTTTTGCTTCTCATTTTTAGTTTACTCTCTGCCTCTTTTATCTTGTCAACACTTCCCAAATCGAACCACAAACCCTCGTTGTGTTCCACCCCCACAATGCTTGCCCTTGCAGCCATATCGAGCCACTCAGGAATTACGGAAAAACTACCCTGCCGCCGTATTAAATCAGGATAAGTGGAGGAGGCAACATAAACACCGCTGTAAGCTCTTTCCACTACACCCGGCACCGGCTTACCCACCCATTTTATTTCGTTGTTTTGCAAATGCTTCCAGCCTTTCAATAAATTCCTGTCGTCAAACAGCAGTTTCCTGGAGGAAACCCGGTCGCGGGTAACCAATGTCACCAGTGCTTTCGATTGCTTATGCTGATGCAAAAGTTGCACAAAATCCATGTCAGCATAAACATCCACGTTGTGCACCAAAACAGGCTTTTTCCCTTTAAAAAACCACCCTGCTTTCACGATGGCGCCCCCGGTATCTAACAGCCGGTCCCGCTCATCGGAAATGGCTATACTAATCCCAAAATTATCATGATCCTTTAAAAAGTCAATCACCAAATCACCAAAATGGTGCACGTTGATAAGCAGTTCGTCAAACCCCTGCTTTTTTAGTCGCTCAATTAGATTTTGCAGCATGGGTTTTCCATTCACCGGCACCAATGCCTTGGGCTTATGGTGAGTTAGCGGCACTAACCGCGATCCCAATCCTGCAGCCAGAATAAACGCTTTCATAACAGACGCCCCTCTTTTTGCAGCTCCACGTGAGTGAGTCTCACTTCCAAACGGTTGCCGTATTTTTCCTGCAAATAACGTTTCAGGTTTTCGGCACTAAAAACCGAGCGATGTTTTCCGCCCGTACATCCAAAGCTAACCATCAGGCTGTTAAACCCACGTTCCAGGTAATTGTCCACACTTTGGTCAACAATGGCAAAAACATGATCTAAAAAGTCGGTCATCTCCTGCTTGTCCTTTAAATACTCTATCACGGGAGGTTGTAATCCGGTAAATTCTTTAAGCTCCGCGATACGACCCGGATTGGGAAGTGCCCGGCAGTCGAACACGTGGCCACCGCCGTTTTCAGTGATATCCAGCGGGATTCCGGATTTTTTATAAGAAAAGCTGGAGAGGGAGACCGTGAGTTTATCGTGGGGAAGGGAGACAAAGTGATAATCCTTTAATTTGCCTATCTGCTCAAAAATCCTGTTTAACTCCGGAAAACCGGGCATCGGGTATTTTTGCAACACCCGTTTTAAATTTTCAATGGCATAAGGAATACTCTGCAGAAAATGAGCTTTATGCTGAAAGAGCCCTCTGAAACCGTAAGCTCCCAGCACCTGCATCAATCTGAAAAAGATAAACATGGGATAAGTGGACATAAATTTGTCTCTTTGTCCCGGAAGTATGCTTTCCAGCTTTTCCAGGTAAGTATTTAAAAGTTCCTCCCGAAAGGTTTCAGGCAGATTTGCCTTGGCCTGATAGAGCAGCGAGATAACATCGTATTGCAAAGGACCTTTTCTGCCGCCCTGAAAATCGATATAGGAAAGCGTCTCCCTATTCACCATGATGTTACGTGCCTGAAAATCGCGATACATGAAAAAGTCAGAATCCGTTTGAAGGAGCCGGGAAGCCATCAGGACAAAATCGTCTTCCAGCAGGTTCTCGTCAAAAGTAATATCGTTGGTTTTTACAAAGTAGTACTTAAAGTAATTCAAATCCCACATGATCGAGCGCTTGTCGAAGCTGCCTGCCGGAAAGGCCACGCTTAAGTCAAGCCCGCGGATGGCCTCTGCTTGAAACCTGACCAGGTCGCTAACAACCCGGAAGTAATAACCTTTCACTTTGTCCGTAAGCCCTTCCTGCAACAGTAAATCAAGCAAGGTAATATTGCCGGCATCTTCTAAAATAAAATACTCAAGCGATGGGTTGCGAGCAAGGATAGCAGGTACCGGCAAGCCCAGGTTGATAAAATGTGCTGTGAAGGTATCGTGTGCAATGTTTTCTTTTATTTCGGGATTGTAAGAGCCAATCAAGCGCTCCCCCTCTTTAAACACAAACCGGAAATAGATTCTGTCCGATCCCGACAACGGAAGCGGTGCAACGGATACAGGCTTCGGTTTCCCAATCGATGCCAGCAGTTTTGTTAATGTTTCAATATGATTTTTCAATGATTCTGGTTTTACATGTTACAAGCCCACCCCAAAGCCAATTCTGATGATCGGGTTGGTATAGGGCGAATATTGTGAATCGAGCACGTTATAAAGAATACCGACGTGCAGAAAGGTCATGCCCATCTGCCGGTAAATACCGCCACCCAAAAACAAGCCGGGCACCCAGCGACGGCTTTTCCCATCGTTTACTCCGGCAGGGTAATACTGTGTGCTCAGCTCTTCAAATTCGGCGTGCAAAAATAGCATCTTCAAAAAATGATACCGCGCAAAAATACTGGCGCCCATGTCGTGATACGATGTTTTTATCCCGTAAACAGTAAAGTTGCTATAGATATAGGTTAAACGGGTGCCTACATCCAGTGCCGAAGTAACGCGATAGCCCACAATGGGGGAGATTTCAAAATAAGCGCTGGTGCTCGACCAGCCGCCCCCGATGTTTCCCCCAATGTAAATTTTACTTAACGGGGAGGCCGCTTTGTTGGTTTGTTTGCTTTGATTAGCCTGCTGCTTATTGCCCGTGGTATTTTCATATTGCGCGTGTGCCGTACCCAAACTGAATATTATGGCAATGACTAATAACAATTTATATTTCATGTGTTTGTAATTTTGTATTCTATATTTTTGTGTTTTGTCACCTGCCCGTACCAAACGGTACGTTCGGGCGGGCAGGCGCCAAAACGATTTTCTTCTTTTTTATGCCCGGGGTTGCACCCCGGGCTATTAAGATTCGACCCTTACAGGGTCGGGTAATCATTCCATTGTGTGTCTAAAGACCTTCAAAGTGGTTTCATTTTAATGCATTTTTGAGGTTCTATTTATCTTGCTAAAAATACAATATTTTTCCGTTTGATTCGTATTGATGTGTGTAAGTGCTTTGGCATTTTGTTAAAACCCTATCTTTGCGGCGTTTTTATCAATAAATTTTTAAAAGTTAAATAGATAATCAGTTTTACAACCCAAAAATTCAGAAGGTAAATATCAGATTTGTGCAACACCTTATCCCAATTACATACAGGAGAAGGAAGGAATTTACCCTATGATTTTTTAATATTGTGAAAAAACACGAATCAAAATTAGCCACCATGAAATTCACCTTCTTACAAAGGTTTTTAATACTCTCTGCATTTTCTGTGCTTCTGGTTTGGATTTCCTCCTGCAAAAAAGATATTTTAAACGATGACCCCTCCTTGAAACTAGCCTTTTCAAACGACTCCGTTATTTTCGACACGGTCTTCACCTCGCTGGGATCGGCTACCCACAGGCTGATGGTTTATAACCCTTCCGCTTCCAAAATTAAAATTACCTCCATCACCCTGGCAGGCGGAAGCAGCTCCGATTTTAAAATCAATGTGGACGGTGAGCCCACCGTTGAGGCAAAAGATATCGAATTGGCCGGTGGCGACAGCCTGTTTATTTTCCTCAGGGTTACCATCGACCCCAACAACGAGAACAACCCTTTTGTGGTGGAAGATGACCTGCAATTTATTACCAACGGGAACAACCAACAGGTAAAACTGGTGGCCTGGGGACAGAATGCCCATTACATTTTAGCAGACACTTACCACACGGGGTTCCCTCCTTACAAGGTGGTGGTTGACAGCCTTGAAACCGTTCACTGGACAGCCGAGAAACCCTATGTAATATACGGCTACGCGGTAGTTGACTCGTATGGAAAATTGATTGTTGACCCCGGGACAAGGGTTTATTTTCATGCCAATTCGGGGTTGCTGGCCTATTCCGATGCCGTACTGAAGGTGGAAGGTACCCTGGATGACCCCGTCCATTTTCAGGGAGACCGGTTAGAGGAGGAATACAGTGACCTGCCGGGGCAATGGGACAGAATCTGGCTCATGGAGAGTCAGCCCGGCGAAGATCATGAGATAAGAAATGCCATCATCGAGAATGGCTTTATCGGTATTCAGGCCGAAAGCTTCCTGCACGTAACCACCAACAAACTCATTCTTGAAAATGTCACCATTCGCAACATGAACGGCATGGGTATTTTTTCAAGAATCTACAACATTTTGGGAGGCAACACGGTGGTAGCCAATTGCGGTGCCTACTGCATGGCCCTTACCGGGGGCGGCAACTACAACTTTATTCAGTCAACCCTGGCCAATTACTGGCAATACGGCATTCGCAAAACGCCGGCGCTGTTTTTAAACAACTTTTTGCTCGACTCGCTGGAAAATCCCATTCCCATCTCCATGCATTTCGACATGGGCAACAGCATCGTGTACGGCTACAATGAGGATGAATTCGAAACCGAGATGACTGACGGGGCCGACTCTTCCTACTTTTTCGACCACGCTTTACTGAAAACCACCAGAGATGTTAGCGATGCCACACTTTTTGAGTCGGTACTGGTTAACGAAGACCCGCTGTTTCTCAATACCGATATCAACGACTATCGCCTTGACACCCTGTCGCCGGCCATCGACAAGGGAAGTGAAGCCATCTCGTCGCAGATACCCAACGATATTTTAGGCAACCCCAGGGGCACCCTTCCCGATTTAGGTGCTTATGAATTTGAACCTGGCCAAGGCGAAAAATAATCCTTATTATTGCAAAGTATTTCATTCAATAGATAATGATTATTGCCATAGGAGGTTCCAGCACGGCCGGCAAATCAACGCTGGCTGCAAAAATTGGTGAAGTGTACGACCACAAAAGAGTAAAAATTCTTTGTCAGGACTCCTATGTAAAGCCGGAAAGTGAAATCCCTTTGATCAGAGATCACATAGACTGGGAGACCCCTGACTCGATTGACTTTAAAAAATTTTACAATGCCATTGTAATGGCTTCCGAGCAAAATGAAATTGTTATTGCCGAAGGGTTGATGATTTATTACCATCGGCAAACGGTTGATTTGTTCAACAAGCGGCTTTTTGTTGAGATAGACAAAGCCACCTTTTTAAAGCGTAAAGCACGCGACTTGCGGTGGGGGAAAGAACCTCCCTGGTACATGGAGCATATTTGGAAAAGTTACTTACAATACGGAATCGTGCCCCCGGTTTTAAACGATGTCTTCCGGGTAGATGGCCGCCGCACTATCGACATATATCCGGTAATTAATTTTCTGGAACAGTAAAGGAGAGGGTTTGCTGGTTAAGCATCAACACTTCAGAATCTAATCTTTGTTAAATAAAATGGTAAGTATCTAAAAATTTATACTTTTGTTATCCCTAAAAACCAAATCTCGATGAAAAAGCAGGTTACCATTAAAGATATTGCCCAACAACTGGGCTTTTCAGTTTCTACCGTATCGCGAGCCTTAAAGGATCATCCCGACATTAGTATTAAAACCCGGGAAGCGGTTAAACAACTGGCTACCCTATTGGGATACCGGCCTAATCGCATAGCCCTCAACCTGAAGAACAGCAAAACCAACACCATCGGGCTGATTATTCCTGAGGTGGAACACTATTTCTTTTCCTCCATTATCAATGGCATCGAAGAGGTTGCTTACGAAAACAACTACTATGTGATGGTGTTCCAGTCCAACGAGTCGTATATGCGAGAAGTACTTAACCTGCAGGCGCTGGCTACCAACAGGGTGGATGGCGTGCTGGCTTCCTTCTCGAAAGAAACCCATAATTTTTCTCATTTTAACCAGATTATTGATTATGAAATTCCGTTGGTGTTTTTCGACCGGGTGGTCAACGACATGCATGCCGACACCGTGGTTTCCGATGATTTTCACGGGGCTTACCTCGCGGTAGAACATCTTATTAAAAGAGGATGTAAAAATATTGCCCTCTACTCCTCCCCTCGTCATTTACAAATCTCCCAAGGCAGACACGACGGGTACAAAAAAGCCCTCGAAGACAACGGCATGACATACAACACTGACCTGGTTTACTCGTGCGACACTTTTGAAGATGCCATGAAAATTTCACGCAGCATATTAAAAAAACAAAACCGTCCTGACGGTGTTTTTGCTGTTAACGACATGACGGCCATTGGCGTGCTGAAAGTAGCCAAAGAGCTGGGCATTAAAATCCCGGAGGAATTAAAAATTGCAGGCTTCGAAAACAGCAGAAGCTCCAAAGTGGTTGACCCCGAACTTACCACCGTCGATCAGTTTGGTTTTGACCTGGGTAAAAAAGCCGCCGCACTCTTACTCAAACGAATCAACGATCAGGACTTTACCTATGAACCTGAAAATATTGTTATCAAACCCAAACTGGTTGTTCGCAAGTCGAGTTAGGAAGGAGGATAATCTTGAATAGAGAATAGGGATGTAAGATTGTAGAGGAAAGCAAAATCGAGATAGTCTTCCGGTATGAGTTTGAATTAATGTTTACTTTTGATTTTTAAAAAAACAAGATAAGTTTATGAAGCGTGTATTGATCATTATTGGCCTGGCCACCCTGATGGCTGCTTGTGGAAATCAACCAGAGAAAAAAAGCGGAGAGAGCCAAAACAGTAATACTACCACAAGTGAAAAAATAAAAGCCGAAAATTTAAAACCAGGCGAAAAATACGTTGAAAGCTACGCCAATGGCCAGCCGCGAATCGTGAAAAAAATGGAGCGATCAGGCGACAAGCTTGTGCCTTCGTACCTGACAGAGTACTTTGAAAACGGGCAAATCAGCAAAGAGGGCCCTTACAAAAACGGATCGCGCAACGGCCTGTGGAAAACCTACTATAAGTCAGGGGAGCTTTGGAGTGAAATCTACTTTAAAAACGGCCAACCCGACAGCACCACCACCGCCTATTATCCCAACGGAAAAATCAGGTACCAGGGTTTTTACACCAAAGGTCAAAAATCGGGAACCTGGAAAATTTTTAAGGAAGACGGAAGCATAAAGGAACTAAAGCATTATGTACCGAAATAATGGTGAAGATATCTTTTGCCGAACCAATATTTATTTCGATGTACACCGGTAGGTGGTCGCTATAACCTCCGTAATATTTTCCTGCAGACGTGCGGTTTGGACGTGGGTCTCCCTTTTTAGGGTGGTACAACATCCAATCGTGTTTGATGACTTTTTGCGCGGGAGAGTCTACCTGCATCCCGTTTTCGCCGGTAAGCAACGGTGTTGACACAATAATCTGGTCAAACATATCCCATCCTTTATAGTAGAGCGATCCCTCTCCTTTTTTATAAGGAATCATACCTAAATCGTACAATCGTTTTTGTGCCAGTGGCTTTTTAGGCTCCAGCACCTGGAGTCCTTCCACGAGACTCTTGTCGGTGGGGTTGTCATTGAGGTCGCCAACCATCACGATGTTCGCGTTGGGATTGTCTGAAAAAATCTGTTGGGTGATGCTCCAGAGTTTCTCGGCCGTATAAATTCTAAAGGGTTCGGTAACTGCCTGTCCGCCCCATCGCGACACCCAATGATTCACAAACAGGTGAATTTTGTCACCTCCTTTTACCTCACCAAACACATGCAACACATCACGGGTGGCATGTGTGCTATCGCCGGGAAAGTTTAATCTGATAAACTCCGTTTTGATGGGCTTGAACTCCGTGGGTCGATACAGCAAGGCCACGTCAATACCTCTTTCATCGGGGCTATCTTTGTGTATGATTTTGTAACCTGCCTTTTCAAGAAGAGGCTGTTTTAACAAGTCTTCAATAACCTGACGATTCTCTACTTCACTCAAGCCGAATGCCGACGGAAAACCTCCGGGTTTAATAGCGCTTATTACCTTGGCAAGATTGGCCAGCTTGTGGTTATACCGTTCTGTATTCCACGGGATACGGCTGGCTGGAAGGTGGTCATCGTCTCTTATTTGGGGATCGTTGATGGTGTCGAAAAGGTTTTCAACATTATAAAATCCCACGCTAAACTGGTCGGTTTTTTTATCGGAGCAAGCCGAGATAAAATAGACAAAGACCAACGTGATAACAAGGATATTGATGTATCTTTTCATCTGTTTATGTTTTTATATTTTTTTATGTTTTGTCATGATTTTTTTTGCTACCCTTCGGCTGCTTCAGCCCCCTTAGACTGCTTCGGCACCCTTCGGCAAGCTCAGGGGCCAAGTTCGGGGGTCGAGCTCAGAGGCCGGTCATAGGTCAGACTACGAAAATTGCCCGCCCGAACGACTCCTGTCGGGCAGACACCAAAACAGGATATTAATCCGTTTTTTATCGAGTGGCAAAAGTAGTTAATAAAATAGTGATTTAGAAAGAAGTGTGATGATTTATTTTGGGTCTAAAATAATCTTTTGGCTGTGAATACGGATTGCAAATCAGGATGAGCTTAAGAGTAAATTGAAACTTTTATATTTTTCTTCCATTAGGATTTTGCCTGTTTGAAAAAAAAGATAAAATCTCAACGGTATCATTGTCTTTTTCTCTGTAATACAATGTATTCAATTTCTTCACTACAACTTTTCTAACATTTTCGAACTCCGTTAAAGGAAATAACTTTGGATTGCTCGAAATCAAATTTATTAGTTTTTATTCGTTTATATTATAAAAGTAACAGAAAATAAGCCACTACCATCCTTTCATGCGGTCAATATCGCGGCGGTCTTTTTTGGTGGGGCGCCCCATGCCTCTATCACGCTTCTCCTGATTGAGCTTGTTCATCATCTCCAATTTTTCAAACTCTTCTGCCGGCGTTAAGTCTTCCATCAAATCGGGAACCAGCTTGGCTGCCACCCTGTTTTTTGCAGCTACCTTAACCTTCACGGTTCGCTTGATGTGGTTATGATGCACCTCCAACACGTCGCCCGCTTTGACTTCTCGCGACGGTTTCAGGTTCACGCCCTCCATCTTAACCTTGCCTCCCTTGCAGGCATCGGATGCCTGGGTACGGGTTTTAAAAAGCCGTACCGCCCACAACCACTTATCGATGCGTATGGTATCTGCCATTATTTTTGTCTGAAAAAGAGTTGTATGGGTACCCCGTGAAAATCGTACTGCTTACGGATTTGATTCTCCAGAAAACGCTTGTAATTTTCTTTGATATCGTCAGGCAGGTTACAGAAAAACACAAACTGAGGCGTTTGGGTTTTTAGTTGCATGGTATATTTTATTTTTATGTAGCGGCCACGCGATCCCATGGGAGGCGGGTTGTTTTCGATCAACGGCAACAAAAAATCGTTGAGCTGCGAAGTAGGGATGCGCTTGTTACGTCGGTTGTAAACTTCCATGGCCGTTTCGAGTACCTTATAAATACGCTGCTTTTCTTTTACGGATGTAAAGATGATGGGCACGTCGACAAACGGAGCAATACGTTCTTTCACCTGCTTTTCGAAAGCCAAATGAGTGTTGGTTTCTTTGGTTACCAAATCCCATTTGTTAACCACCACCACGACCCCCTTTTTGTTTTTAACTGCCAGATGAAAAATATTCACATCCTGCTTTTCCACGCCATTCTGGGCATCCACCATCACGATGCAAACATCAGCACTTTCGATGGCGCGCACGGTTCGTAAAGTGGAGTAAAACTCAATATTTTCGTACACTTTGCCCTTTTTTCGCAATCCCGCTGTATCCATCAGCATAAAGTCCAGTCCAAACGCGTTGTAACGGGTATTGATGGTATCGCGGGTGGTTCCGGCAATGGGGGTAACAATGTTACGTTCATCACCCAGCAAGGTATTTACCAGCGACGATTTGCCCACGTTAGGTCGTCCTACCACGGCAAAATGTGGCAACTCCGACTCCTCATTCTCTTCCGTATCCTGATGAAACACTTTGACCACCTCATCCAGCAAATCACCCGTGCCACTTCCTGTAGCAGCCGATACGGGAAACACCTCGCCCAACCCCAGGGCGTAAAACTCGCCCACGATATCGGAAAGATTGGGGGTATCCACTTTGTTGGCAGCCACGAAAACTTTTTTCTTAGCACGGCGCAGCAAGTTGGCAACATCCTGATCCAAGGGGCTTACTCCTTCACGGGCATCCACCACAAAAACAATGGCATCGGCCTCGTCGATGGCAAACAGCACCTGTTTGCTAATCTCTTTTTCAAAAGTATCATCAGACCCTTCCACGTAGCCACCTGTATCGATAACAGAAAAGTCGTAGCCGTTCCAATCGCTGTCGCCATAAATCCGGTCGCGCGTAACACCGCTAACCGATTCTACAATGGCACTCTTTGATTCAGTAAGCCGGTTAAACAGCGTCGATTTACCCACATTGGGCCTTCCTACAATGGCTAATATATTTTTCATTTCTTACATGCTATTGGTTACTCCGGAAAAGTAAACCAGTATCCGGTTAAGGTTCGATATTTTTTGCAAAGATACTCAAGATTTTCAAGGTTTCCGAATGGAGCGTGAAACGGAGTTCATTGCGCCCCGGGTTTTGGTTATCTTTGCGCAAATTTTCAACCATGATTGTTGAGTACAAAAAAAAGAGGTTTCGCATAAAGCGTTATCCCGAAACAGGAAATCGTTCGCTCAGGGCATGGAATGCTGCCGATGAGTTTTTGCTGGATATTGTTGCAGATGAAAATTTGGCTCCCCGCAAAATGCTGATTGTAAACGATCGCTTTGGTTTTCTTTCAACATTGCTTCATGACAAAGAACCTCTTTCGGTGCTATCCTATCATTCGCAGGAGCAGGCTCACATCTTAAACCAAACTGAAAACAAAGCACCTGTTGATGAATCGTTATGGCTTAACCCACTTGATCGTTGGCCTGAAAATATAGAAATGGGACTTATCAAGATTCCGAAATCAATGGATCTGTTCAGGTTTTATTTGCATAAAATTTCGCAATCGCTTGCTGCGGACGGTGTAGTTTACGCTGCTTTCATGACCCGTTTTTTTACCCCTCAAATGGTTACGATTGCCAAAGAATATTTTGAATATGTGGAACAGACAAAAGCCTGGAAAAAGTCACGGGTAATGGCCATGAGCAAAAAGAAAGCTCTCCCCCAACGTGATTTTGTACATCAGGTTAAAACTGAAAATGGTATCGTGTTGCACAATTATCCCGGTGTTTTTGCCTCGCGTACGGTGGATACTGCCAGCCGTTTGTTGCTTGACCATTTACAAATCCCGGAAAACACTCAAAGAGTATTGGATTTAGCTTCGGGTAATGGAGTTATGGCTGCAACCATCCTGAAAAGGCTTCCTGAAGCAGAGATGAACCTGCTTGATGATTTTTCGCTGGCCATGGAGTCCTCGAAGCTAACGGTTGACGGTAAAAACTGCCGTTTTCATTACAATGACAATATGGACGGTTTTGCACCGGACTATTTTGACCTGATTGTTTCCAACCCGCCTTTTCATTTTGAATATGAAACCAACATTGAAATATCGCTTAACTTATTCAAAGGAGCCTCTCGTTGTTTAAAGGCAACGGGACTGTTTCAGGTGGTTGCCAACCGGCATCTCAATTATAAAACACATTTGGTAAAACTGTTTAGCGACGTTACTGTGGTGGCTGGAGATGATAAGTTTGTAGTGTATGTTTGCCGTCAACCCATCCCGATGGGTTAGCGCATTCGGAATAGGAATTTAAACTTCTCCGTAACCAAACCTGTCTAGGAATTTTTCGCTGTCACGCCACTCCTTGTTTACCTTTACCCGTAACTCGAGGAATACTTTTTTGTCGATAAATTTCTCTATATCTTCGCGGGCCTGAGTTCCCACACGTTTGATACGCTCGCCCTTATGCCCCAAAATAATACCTTTTTGAGAGTCGCGAATCACGTAAATATAAGCATAGATACGCACCAGGTCATCTTCCTCCTTGTACGATTCAACGGCTACCTCGGTGGAGTAAGGAACCTCCTTTTTATAGTTAAGAAAGATTTTTTCACGAATAATCTCCGACACGAAAAACCTCATCGACTTGTCGGTAAGCTCATCTTTGGGAAAGTAAGGGGGGCTTTCGGGAATTTTATCCAAAATAGTGTCAAACACTTTTTCTACATTAAATTTCAGCAAGGCCGACACCGGGATAACCTCTGCCTTCTGGATTTTCTCCTGCCAATAGGTCATCTCCTGTGTTATCCGTTCCTGATCAGAAAGATCTATTTTATTAATTAACAGAATGACGGGTGTAGAAGAACGGACAATTTTCTCGATAATCTCGTTCTCTTCAAATTTCATCCCCACTTCGGTCATCAACAAAATAATATCGGCATCAATTAACGCCGACTCCACGAATTTATTCATGTACTCGTGCATTTTATAAGCGGGATTACGAACTATTCCAGGTGTATCGGAGTAAACAATTTGAAAATCGTCGCCATTCACAATGCCCATTATCCGGTGGCGGGTGGTTTGCGCTTTCGAGGTAATAATCGATAACTTCTCGCCTACCAGTGCGTTCATCAGGGTTGATTTTCCAACATTGGGGTATCCTATTATATTTACAAAGCCTGCTTTATGCATAAAAATATTTTTTTTTAGAAAAACTTGTTTTGCAAAGAAACAAAATATATTTTTGCACTCCCAATTAAAACAATATTGCGGGGTGGAGCAGTGGTAGCTCGTCGGGCTCATAACCCGAAGGTCGTAAGTTCGAGTCTTGCCCCCGCTACTAGGAAAAAGAAGACTGTCAGTTAATGGCAGTCTTTTTTTATTTGTTCATGCAGCAATTTTTATACTTCTTGCCACTGCCACACGGACAGGGATCGTTTCGCCTGACTTTTTTCGGATTATGTATTGGCTGCCCATCACTGATATCGAAATTGGGAACCTCATCAATCTCATCAATCTCATCAAAATCATCAAGCAAATCAAAATCATTAAATAAATCAAAATCATCATCGTCATCATTATCATAAAATGACCACGATTTAAAATCTTCATAAATATCGTAAATAGATACAATTTCCCTTTCAATAACCATATCCTCCTCATCGGAAAAAAGACGCTTGACTTCTTCAAGATCTCCGCAAGCTCCCAGGTCAACAATTTCTCTTTTATAGAGCGCTTCTATCTCGGGCATCAGTTCCGTGCCTTTAAAATCCAAAACATCATTGACCATCAATCCCAATAATTCGCTATCGACCACATTATCCTCGGGTTTGCTATGAAGAAAAAATTGAAATATATCGCGAAACCATTCTAATATTTCCCCTCTTCGGCCGGGTTGATGCACCAATTGCTGAACTACCATTTCCGAAACAGGGGACTTGCAAAAAGTGTATATCCCCGGCTCTAACATAAACTGTTTGACTGTATTCAAATTACCGGGACTTGTTTTATAAAGAATCAGCCACATGTACTCGGTAAGCACATCATCCAGATAAAAGTCGAGAAAGTCTTCATCCTGCCGTAGTATTTCCAAAATATCTTCCACACTTTCAACAGCCTCTAATTCGGCAAGAAAAAACAGGGCATGAGTCAGAAAGTTGGCATCTATTTCGCTCAATTCGTCTTCATCTTGCGTTTTAAAATAGGCAAATCTGACAATACTGTCTTTCAGCACCTTGTTCAGGTCATTAATAAGGCTTTGCCTGGGAAGGGCTAAGATTTCATCGATAAGCTGTTTGTCGAGGATAAATCCACTTTCGTACAGACGGTTTATCTGAGGGTTGGTAAAAACAGGAGGCGTTGTAACATCGGTTAACAATGTTTTGTTCACGGTAACCTCCATTATATTTTCTCCACGGATATTCAGGCTGTCAATTGATTTAAGAGTTTGAAAATCGGTAAAGTACTCTTCCGCCTGTTCAAAGTCTTCACTATCAGGAGCAATCTCGCTCATTACTTCCAGCCTGGTTTCCGCTTCATCAAAATGACCAAGTGCCGAAAAATAGAAAACAGACATCTTAAAAAAGCCTAATACTTCATCAATGTGAAAGGTATCGCGTTCGGGATAAAGTTCTTTAAGATTCATGGATTCACCAAGTGCCTCGGGTATTTTATCATACTCTTCATTCGTAAAGTATTCCGCTGCCAGGTTCAGTTTACCGAACAAATAATCAGGGTGTTCGGCTACAACCCAGCGATTTACTTCAAACGCTTTTTCTATTTTACCCATCGACTTAAAGAGTATTGACAGATAGTTTTTAAGCACGGGTACTTGCGGGTATTTTTCAATTAACCGCATTAGTCTATTTAACCCCGACTCTCTTCCCTCTAAAGCTATTTGGTATAAATCCTCAAGCTGAACATCTACCTCGCGGGGAAGCGGATAAAGTTCTCTCATAAAATCTCCATCATACGATATCTCATACCCCGACAAAAGCAATTCTTTTTTCATTATTTATTATTTAACTGCATACATGAAACTGTTTTCTAACTTACAAAAATACATAAAAAGTCACCAGTGATGGACAGCTAAAAAACTTTACACATATCGTAATATCCTTCAAAAAAAATTATTCTCATCGAATCATCCATAGGGTAATTTATTTACACTAAATTTGTAACGCTTTATACCAAAGACAATAAAACCCGGTATTATGATCAATGAAATAGGCAGAAACAACTCCATCTTTAATACATTTCTTGCTGAACTGCGTGATGTTAAACTGCAAAAGGACAGTATGCGTTTCAGGCGAAATTTGGAGAGGATTGGAGAGATATTTGCATACGAAATCAGCAAAGTGCTTGAGTACGAGAAACGTGACATCGAAACCCCGTTGGGGGAAGCCCACATGAGCGTGATGGCCGGGCAACCCGTGCTGGCCACCATTTTACGCGCGGGACTCCCTTTACACCAGGGGATGCTTAACTTTTTTGATGGCGCTGAGAACGCCTTCATATCGGCCTATCGAAAATACGATGCCGATGAGGATTTTGTGATTAAACTCAACTATGTTTCATCACCCGGCATTCAGGACAAAGTGCTTATTTTAAGCGACCCGATGCTGGCCACCGGAGGCTCTATCGTGGCCTCGTTAAAAGGCATTTATGAAAAAGGAACCCCCAAACACACCCACATCGTTTGTGTGCTGGCCAGCGAAGAGGGAATAAAAACCATTAAAAAGTCGCTATCAACCAAAAATATGACTCTTTGGGTTGGTGCCATCGATGATGAGCTTACGGCAAAAGCCTATATTGTTCCGGGTTTGGGTGACGCGGGTGACTTAGCCTATGGTAACAAAGAAGATTAACACCTTTAAAAGATGGCTAACCTTAGGCTTATATACGAAAACATCAACATCTCTTTACAATCCATTAAAGGGCATTGGCTGCGAACCATTCTCACGGTGAGCATTATCGCGTTTGGCATTATGGCGCTGGTGGGCATTCTAACTGCTATCGACACGATGAAATATTTTCTCAACGACAATTTCTCGATGATGGGCTCCAATACCTTTAACATCCAAAGCCGGGAGTTACGGGTGCAGGTTGGAGGTCACCGAAACAAGCCCAAATCTTTCGAGCCCATCTCCTTTCAGCAGGCCATGGACTTTAAAGAACAGTATCATTTTCCCTCTAAAGTATCTATTTACACGAGGGGAACAGGCATTGCCACGTTAAAATACAAGTCGATAAAAACCAACCCGAACATTCAGGTTTTGGGTACCGATGAAAACTATATTGCCTCGGCAGGATTGGAAATTAACCTGGGCAGGAATCTAACCAAAACCGATATTGAAAACACGGGACACGTGGTGGTTATCGGCTCGGAGATTGCCAACAAGCTGTTTCCCAACGATCCTAATCCTGTTGGTAAAGTTATTTCGGTAGGACCCGGAAAATACAAAGTAATTGGCGTGCTCAAAGAGCGCGGATCATCCATTGGCTTTTCAGGCGATAAATCGTGCATCATTCCGGTGAGCAACGTGAGGGTCTATTTTTCGAGGCCCAACATGAACTACAATATTAGCGTTTTGGTAACCGATGGTGATTTGATGGAAGCTGCCATTGGCGAAGCCACCGGGTTGTTTCGTAAAATCAGAAAAGACAAAATTAATGATGATGATTCGTTTGCCATTTCGAAAAGTGATAACATTGCCAGTATGCTTATCGGCCTTACCTGGAAGATACAGATTGGCGCCACTTTTATTGGTCTGATCACCTTGTTTGGTGCAGGCATCGGGCTGATGAACATTATGCTGGTGTCGGTTACGGAGAGAACCCGCGAAATAGGAATCCGCAAAGCCCTGGGTGCCACGCGCCGCACCATTAGAAACCAGTTTTTGGCCGAGTCGGTTGTGATAGCACAGATCGGAGGTGTTTTGGGCGTGATTGCCGGTATCCTGGCCGGTAATGCCATTTCTTACTTTACCAAAAGTCCCTTTATTATTCCATGGTTATGGATTGTCAGCGGCCTGGCACTTACTTTTGTTGTCGCGTTAATTTCGGGAATTATCCCCGCCTACAAAGCGGCTTCGCTTGACCCGATCGAGTCGCTCAGGTATGAATAAAAAGTTGGCAACCTGTGTTTATTGCTCCTTTTTCTCGTATAAATCAAACAGGTTTAACCCTATCGAATCTTTTTTAAAAGCAGATAACAAAGTATCGCTATGCCCTTTCTTCGTTAAAATATAGCGGTGGGTTTGAGGGGTAACCGTGTCTAAATCAATTTTACCATACCGCCAAAAATAGCCAAACAGCAGCCAGTCGGTTGAAAACCCGGGCCCCACATACATCGTTGATCCCGCCGGAACTTCTTTGACAATTTGATGCACATCGCTCAAAAGCACCTCATCACGCCCTGTTTTGTTAAGGAACACCAGGTTTAATACCAACGCCATAGCCAACAATACAACAGCACCATATTTAAAAATGATAAATCCACGGCTACGAATATTTATTTTATCCGTAAGAAAACGAACGCCCGGAAGCACGAACAAGGCAACAGCAACCGCTAGAATGGGGAAGGCCGGCAAAATATAAAATCCGCTTTGTTTTAAACTAACCATGATAGGAAATACCCCTGAAAAACCTGTCAGTAAAAAAATATAAACCCACCGGTTACTGCCATCATACCATTTTGTTTTTCGTGCCAAAACAGCCACCAGCAAAATGGCAACATATACAGGAATTAGTTCGGATAACAATCTTCCCAAAATATAAGCCCGGTTGTTAACTGTTTGAACAGTATAAAAGCTGCCTGCAATCTGGCTGTTAAAATAGGCTGTCAGGGTGTCAATGCTTTCAGGGAATAAAACAAGCATCAATAAAAAAGCCAGCACAAAAGCTCCCAATAACAGGGAGAGGTCTGACGCGAATCTTTTAAAACTCACCTCCCGGGTAAAAACAAATACCCAAAAAGGAAACGCAAACGGAAATAAGCCCACCGGCCCTTTGGTTAGCACCGCTAAAAAAATCATCACCCCCGAAAGCAGGGTATTCACATATCTGTTTCCCCGGTAACTTTTTAAGCCAAACAGAATAGCCAGCGAGGTAAACATCATCATGGTGTTTTCCAGCATATTGTTTGAAATACCCCAAATGGTTAACGGGACGGCAAACCACATGAAGAGCGGAAGCCAAAAAAAAGAAAAGTACTGCCTGCCGGCAACTTGTTTCCAAATACGCACTACCACATAAGCGGTTACGAGGTAGGTAAAAAACGAATAGAATCGTTCCACCAGCAGGCTATCGCCCAGCAGACGAAAAAACAAGCTCTCCAAACCAAAAGCTAAGGGTGGATGCCCTTGAAAATGTGAGCCTAACCCGGGCGCATAAAACAAATCCCAAAAGGAGCCAAGTCCGTGAGCCAGGTTATTGGCAATAACAGCATAGACAAGCCCGTCGCAAAACATGCCATCCGACAGCCATCGCGGGCTGATAAAGCCCAAAAAGAGGGCAATAGTGATAATTAAAAATGGTGTTTGCCTTGCATTCATAAAAGAACTTATCCTTCATTATTTGCGGGAAGTTGCTTCAATAAAACATTTCCGGCAAAGGGGTTCGTAAGCATCGGTCTCTCCTAACAAGACCAGCTTTTCATCTTTTGCTTTGCGGTGCGAGTAGTTTGCCAGATTACCGCAACGAATACAGATCGCATGTACCTTGGTAACATACTCGGCAACGGCCATTAATTTCGGGATGGGGCCAAAAGGCTTCCCGGTAAAATCCATGTCAAGTCCTGCCACGATAACCCGTTTTCCCCTGTTGGCTAACTCGTTGCAAACCGTAATCAGTTCGTCATCAAAAAACTGGGCTTCATCAATGCCCACCACTTCAAAATCCTCGTCGTAAAAAAGTATCTGCGAAGCATTTTGAACCGGGTTCGATTTAACGGCGTTTTCGTTGTGCGAAACCACATCCTCTTCATCGTAACGTGTGTCAACAGCAGGTTTAAATATCTCCACCTTTTGATTGGCGATGCGCGCACGGTTCAACCGGCGTATCAGCTCTTCGGTTTTGCCCGAGAACATGGAACCACAAACCACTTCAATCCAGCCGGTTCTGTCGCTGGCATTCTTATCTTTTTCTAAAAACATAATTTTTACCCGTAAAAGAATAAATACAATGGGTTACTGCTAAAAATAGTAACTTTGCCAAACAGCAAATGTAATAACTTTGAAAGTATATTGATATGGAACAGGAAAAAATCCTTTTACAAATTGAAACCGAACTGGTTGCTTTAAGATCTTTCATCAGAAAACTAAAGCCGGATGCCAAAATTCATCAACTGGATATTGATTTATTGAAGCAAAAAGCCCGAACCATGTACGATTCGGTGTTAAGGTTGGAGCCCTCCCCGGAAGCTACCCCCAAAGCCACCGTTTTTGACATCAAAAAGCAGGAACCCTCCACAGTGCCCGAACATGAAATTGATGACAGTATGGAGCAGGAAAAAGAGCGGCTGGAAAGAAACAAACCTGCCGTGCAAGCAGAAACCATCATGACTTCAGAAGAGGAGATTAGTCATGTAGAAGAGAAACCGGCATCCCCTGCTGTTGAAAAAACGCCCGAGCCCATCAAGGAGCCAGAACCTGTTGAAGAAAAAGAACCTGAACCCATGGCAGAGCCTGAACCCATTGAGCAAGTAGAAGAAGAGGAAGCAGCAGTCATAGAACTTGAAGTGGAACAGCCCGAAACAATGCCTGCTGAAAAAGAGTCTCAGCCTGCTGCTGATGAACCCCCGGCACCCGAGCAAGACATTCAAAAAACCACCCCCGTAAACACCCCTCCCGCCCAGGCAGACCTTTTTTCAACATCACCTGAAACGGTTGCCGACAAGCTTTCAAACGAAAAACAGAAGACAGTGGCCGACAGGCTTTCACACGACCAGCAGCAGAACCTCCGCAAATTCATCGGCATCAATGAAAAGTTTTTGTTAATCAACGATCTTTTTAACGGCGACTTAAGTCGTTACAACAGTGCCCTTGACGAGCTGGACAGCATGCCCACGTTAAAAGGAGCAGAAACCTACCTGTTTGAACTTAAGGTTCAAAACATGTGGAATGACGAAATGGCTGCCTATTTAAAGCTGAAAGAGCTGGTAGGAATGAAATTTGGGTAAAAAACAGCATTATGTCGCGGGTAATTACCACTATTCTTTTCTTTTTGTTTTTTGTATCTGCCAACAGCCAGGATTTACAATACGTCAAAAAAACCAACCACAAGCTTTGTTCTAAATCCTTTCACGGCAGGGGCTATGTAAAACAGGGCGATGCCAAAGCGGCAAAATTTGTTGCTTCGGAATTCAAAAAAGCCGGACTGAAAGGCTTTACCGAAAACTACTACCAACCTTACGATTTTGCCATCAACACCTTCCCGGGAAAAATAACCGTGAAAGTTGATGACGTAAAACTAAGTCCCGGTACCGACTATGTTGTCAGTCTTTCATCACCTGGATTACATGGCAGCTTCCCATTGGTTTGGGTTCCTGATAGTGTTACAACTCCCAGGCAATTGGTAAACTTTGTTGAAACCAATGGTAAAAAAGATGGGCTATTAGTACTGAACCAAACCTTTAAAAAACTGTACGGAACAGAAATTCCCTGGGGTCGTGGTGCTATTCTATTAGAAGACAAACAACCCTGGTGGCATGTATCCAATGGCCGGGAAGTGGGAAACTCTGTATGGTTGAAAATCGACAAACACAAACTCCCTAAAACTACCAAAGAGATTCAAATCGACTTCGACAATAAATTTGAAGAACATTATCAAACCCAAAATGTGGCTGCCTTTATTGAAGGTACGGCTGTTAAAGATACCTTCCTGGTTTTTACCGCCCATTACGACCACTTGGGCATGATGGGTAACAAGGCGTATTTTCCGGGTTCCAGCGACAATGCCAGCGGCACGACCATGGTGTTGGATTTGGCCCGCTATTATGCACAA
>JANTGU010000005.1 GCA_024762735.1 Bacteroidales bacterium
GTTTGCTGACCGGCAATCATCAGTATTTTATCGTGCTTCGACCATTCACCGGCCAGTTGCTTAAGATATTTTTCCGAAAGAGTTTTTACTTTCTTTTCCGTGGACAAGACAGTTCCCTCAACCGGTTTTTCGGTTGTGTTGTAGAGTGGTTCGGAAAATGGCAGGTTAATATGAACGGGACCCGGCTCCGGAAAATGAGCCAAATCAATAGCACGATTTATTATCCGGTTGGCCAATTCAAAAGCAGCCGGGGAGTCGATATTTTCAGGCAGCTCAAAACTGGCCTTAATGTAATTGCTGTAAACATCTTTTTGACGGATGGTTTGCCCGTCGCCCACATCAATCAGTTCCGGAGGCCGGTCAGCGGTAAAAATCAGCAGGGGGACTTTCTGGTAATAAGCTTCGGCAATGGCGGGAGCGTAGTTGAGCGGGGCACTGCCCGAGGTGCAGGCAATGGCTGTGGCTTTTCCTTTTTCCATCGACATGCCCAGGGCAAAAAAAGCGGCGCTGCGTTCATCAATCATGCTCAGGGCATTTATTGCAGGGTGATTGGCAAACGACAGCACGATGGGTGCATTGCGCGAACCGGGCGAAATAATAATGTCGGACAGCCCTTTTTTTACAAAGATATCAGCCAACAGGCTTACCGATTTTTTATCTGATGTTATCATGCTAAAGTAGCTAAAATCAGGAGGGTTAATTGAAAAATTCCTTGACCTTGTCCGAAATCATATCCACAATCATCAGCGGCAGCTCGTAAAAAAAGGGCAGTCTGATAAGGGTGTCAGCAAACCGTTCGGCGTTAGGCAGCGGCCTCCCATCGTGTTTGCTTTTGTAATAAGGACTGTTATGCAGGGGCAAGTAATGAAAAACCGTCATAATATGTTTACTATCCATAAACTTTATCAGGGCATCGCGTTGCATTTTATCGTCTAACAACAGGTAAAACATGTGGCCGTTGTTGGTGGAAAAATCAGGGATATGGGGCACTTTTGCAAAGCCTTTTTCTTCCAGGACTTTTAGGTTTTCGTAATATCGCTCCCAGATTTTGATGCGCTTTTGCTGAATATCATCCATGTTTTCCAACTGGGCGTAAAGCATGCCCGAAATCAACTCCGAAGGCATATACGATGCCCCCAGGCCTACCCACTCGTATTGATCAACCTCTCCCCGCTCGAAAGCAGCTCGGTTGGTTCCTTTGTCCCAGATGATATCCGCTTTGTCGATGTATTTTTCGTTGTTAACGGCCAGCAACCCGCCTTCACCGCTGCTCACGTTTTTGGTTTCGTGAAAAGAAAAGGCGGCAAAATCACCAAAAGTTCCCAAAGGTTTCCCTTTATAATAGGAGTCGATGGCATGAGCCATATCTTCCATTAAAATAAGATCGTACTTTTTTGCCAGCGCCACCGCTTTATCCATATCAACTGCCACGCCGCCATAATGCATCACCAGCAGCACTTTAGTTTTGTCGGTAATGAGGGCTTCAACCTTATTCATATCCATGTTGGGATGATCAGCAAGGCTGTCGGCAAAAACAATGTTTGCGCCACGCAACATAAACGGGCTGGTGGTTGAAACAAACGTAAACGAAGGCATGATAACCTCGTCACCCTCTTTTAAATCCATCAGCAGGGCGGCCATTTCAAAGGCATCGGTGCAGGAGGTGGTCATGTAAGTTTTTTTAAATCCCCATCGCTCCTCGAAAAAGTAGTGGCACATTTTGGTAAAAGCCCCATTGCCTGAAAGGTGTCCGTAATAGGCCGCGTTAACTATATTCTGAACCTCTTTTCCCGCGAAATACGGTTTGTTAAAAGGAATCTTGTCAATCATTATTTAAAAAGTTTTCGCAAAGGTATTGAAGTTGTTTGAAGTTCTATTAAAAATTTGGAAAAATGATTCTGCGACCCGGCAAAACAAAGCAGTTGCATTCCAAAGGCAAACCAAGGCAAGGGTAGTCACACGGTTGCAAATCTTTAAAGGGGGGGCATTAGAAGAGGGGTACATTCGGATTGCAAATCCGAACGAGCCAGTGTGTGTCTTAGCAACTACCTAAAACTCATCCCCATCATCAAAATTGGTGTTTCCCTGGTTGTCTTTTTGATTGGCTTTTTCGCAGTCAAACTCGATGGAGATATCTTTTAACGGTGGCTGGAATTTATCTGTTTTGTAAATATTAAGACTGGAATCAGCATAGACTCTGTTCATGTATAAAGCCCAAATGGGAAGTGCCATGTTGGCGCCCTGCCCCAGATGAATGGTACGGAAGTGTACCGACCGGTCTTCTGCACCAACCCAAATACCCGTAGTAAGCTTGGGGGTGATACCCATAAACCAACCATCGGATTGATTCTGGGTGGTTCCGGTTTTCCCGGCAATTTCGTTGTTGTAGCCGTAACGATACCGAAGCCGGATGCCTGTACCGCTTTCGATAACCCCTCGCATCAGCTGAATCATCTTGTAGGCTGTAACTTCATCCATGGCTTCCGTTTTTTCGGGCACAAACTGTTCGATGACGTTGCCGTTTTTGTCTTCAATTTTGGTTACAAATACGGGTTTGATGTAAACCCCTTTGTTGGCGAGGGTGTTCATGGCTCCCACCATTTCGTATAGCGAAAGATCCGGTGTACCCAACGCAATGGAAGGCACGGCCGGGATTTTTGACTTGACGCCCATCTTACGAGCCATCTGTATCACCGACTGCGGTGAAAAACGGCTAATCAGGTAAGCCGATATCCAGTTGTTGGAGTTAGCCAGTGCCCATTTCAGGGTTACCTCTTCACCCACTCTTTTGGTGTCGGAGTTACGCGGTGTCCAGTAGGTGCCATCACCCAGCTCCACGCTGTACGAGATGTTGGGAATTTTAGTGCAAGGCGTAAACTCACCTTCCTGCATGGCCAGCGAGTAAAGAAACGGCTTGAACGTGGAGCCCACTTGCCGTTTACCCTGCGTTACATGGTCGAATTGGAAAAACCGGTAGTCGATTCCCCCCACGTAAGCTTTGACAAACCCTGTTTTTGATTCCATCGACATCAACCCGGCATGCAGGAAAAACTTGTTGTAGCGAATGGAATCGTACGGAGTCATGACCGTGTCGACAGGACCGTTCCACGAAAAAAGCACCATCTCGGTAGGTGTTTTAAACGATTTCATGATCGAGTCCATTGATACGCCTGCTCTTCTAAGCTTTTTGTAGCGTTGACTTCTTCTCAGGCTTCGCATCATCAGCTTGTCCACCTGCTCGGCTACTTCATCGGGCTCTCCTTTAAAAACGAACGGGGCGTAGGTATAACCTTTCCAGTGCTCATAAAAAGCCGGCTGCAGGTTTTGACTCAGGTGTTCGCGAACAGCTTCCTCAGCATAGCGCTGCATGCGTGAATCAATGGTGGTGTATATTTTCAATCCATCCTTGTAAAGGTTGTAGGGGGTGCCATCGGGTTTGAAGTGATTGGCACACCATTTTTTCATTTCACTGCGCAGGTACTCTCTAAAATAGGTGGCAAGCCCCTGGTTGTGGTTAAGGTTTTTGTATTTTGACACCCCCAGCGGCAGTTGCATCACCGAGTCGGCAGTGGCTCGCGTAATAAAACCGTATTTGGCCATTTGCGAAATAACCAGGTTGCGGCGTTTAACGGCGTTATCAGGATGTAAAATAGGGCTGTAGCGTGTGGGGGCGTTAACTACTCCGGCCATCAGCGCTGCTTCCTGAAGGTTAAGCGAGTCAGGTACTTTTCCAAAAAAGGTACGCGATGCCTGTTTGATGCCATAGGCGTTGTGGCCAAAGAAAACCGTGTTCAGATACATGGCAACAATTTCCTCTTTGGAATAGTATTTTTCCAGCTTGGCGGCCGTGACCCACTCCTGAAATTTACGAATAACCAGTTGAGGTTTTGAAAGTCTTCCGCGTGGAAACAGGTTTTTGGCCAGCTGTTGCGTGATGGTACTTCCCCCGCCTTTGCTTTTGCCTGATAGTACACCGTAAAGCACTCTTCCCAAAGCCTTTTCATCGATGCCCGAGTGGTCGTAAAACCTGACGTCCTCGATGGCAAGCAGGGCTTTGATGAGATTGGGCGATATATGCTGATAGGTAACATTGGATCGGTTTTCAATAAAAAAAGTTCCCAGAATTACCTTGTCGGAGGAATAAATCTCCGTGGCCAGGTTGCTGTTGGGGTTTTCAAGTTCTTCAAAGGTTGGCATCTTGCCAAACCACCCATCGGCCACCCCGTAAAAAAAGAGGGTGACAAGAGCTGCCATGCCAATGTATAACATCCAGAATTTTACCAGATAGTTGAAAACCTTTTTTTTCTTTGTTGTTTTTTCTTCGCTCATAACCTTTTCAAACTACTTTGATTCAGAAATATTAATGCCAATGTCGAGAATGTTTTTTAAGGTGTCCTGTCGCATGGCCTGCTGAAAATAGAATTGGTATTGACCACTTTCCGGGAACTTCAGTCCGTGTCGTATTAAAATATTGTCCTCTTTAACATTGCTCCAACCTTTGCCAAACCATTTTCCGCTATTGTCGGCCAACACGCACTCCAGGGTGTCGCGGGTAAAGGTGCTATCAGGAAACTGTGTGGTTAAGAACAGATAAAGGTTGCTATAGCGGTAATCGGTATTGTGACGAATGGTCACAAAAAAGTCATATCGTTTGGCAGTATCGTTAACAGTAACATCGAAATGAGCCAGGTTGTCTTTAAACCACCTTCCGTTTTCAATGCCAACATGCTTTTGGTAAAGGGTATGCCTGCCGCAGGAAGTGATAAGCAGCACCCCGGCCATGAATAAAAGCGACTGAAATACAGTTTTCATATTGAATGATTAACAACCTTTTTTATAAATGGAAAATGTTTAAAATTATTGTGCGTTGACCCTTATATATAACTCGACAGCTGGTCGATATCGCTGTTGTCGGCATTGGCTATTTGCTCTTTTTCAATGGCGAAGCCTTCAAGGTCAGCAGGGAACTTATTGTTCTTGTTCATCTGGATAAGCTTTTTTACCTGATCGATATGAATGGCCATAAGGTTATTGGGGTCGGATTTGTAAGCATACCACATAACCTGTTTAAGCACGTCGCTTTTTTTGTAAAAGGCAATACCCTTTTTCGATTTCAGCGGCACGCGGTTATCGGGAAAGGTTTTTAACGCGTCGGCATAATCATCTACCTCGTAATTCAGGCAGCATTTTAGTTTGCCACATTGCCCTGCTAACTTTTGCGGATTCAACGACAGTTGCTGTACCCTGGCCGAGTTGGTGGAAACGCTTTTAAAATTACTAATCCATGATGCACAGCAGAGCTCGCGACCGCAGGACCCAATGCCACCCAGTTTGGCTGCTTCCTGGCGTACTCCAATTTGCCGCATTTCGATGCGAATGTGGAAATTTTCGGCCAGTTTTTTTATCAGTTCTCTAAAATCAACCCGGTCGTTGGCGGTGTAATAAAATACCGCTTTGGTTTTGTCTCCCTGGTACTCCACGTCGTTAATCTTCATTTCCAGCCCCAGATTCATGGCTATCTCACGACTTTTAAAAATCGTTTTGTCCTCCATTTCGATGGCTTTCAACCAGTTTTCAACATCAGCGGTACGAGCGTAACGGTACACCTTTTTAATGTCTGATTTGGCCGGATCAACTTTCTTACGCTTCATCTGAAGCATCACGGCGTCACCTGTTAACGATACTATTCCTATGTCATGACCCGAGACAGCTTCAACGGCTACCACATCGCCTACGCTTAGCAACAGGTCAGCAGGTTGCTTAAAAAAATCTTTATGATCGTTTTTGAAGCGTACCTCCACATAAAGCTGCTCTTCATCTTCAATGGGATTCTTGTAATCTTCGAGCCAGTTAAACGAACTCAATTTACAACATCGCAATTGATTTACCTTCTTCGAGTTTTCACCGTCAGAAGGCATGCAACAGCCGCGAGAGGTATTAAGGTCGATGGTTTGAGTCGATTTATCTATATATTCGTTCATGGTAATCTTTCTAAATTCTAATCGACAAAGGTAGCAAAATTATATCTTGCCAATCAGGCTTTTTATTTATTGGAAATAGTTGGCAGACTGAGCCTGATTTACCTCCGCTGTTACGAAATTGCTTTTCGTCCCCGGTTAAGCAGCACCGCCAGGGTAAGACTTAAATCGCCAAACAGAATGGCGGGGTGGGCATTGCGCTCAATGTGATACACAGCCTCGTTCAGTGCCTCGTAAAAATCGTATTGATTGGATTGGTTGATGTATTTGGCGAAATTATTAAAAAAGGTCTTCTCATCCGGCTTGCCGGTTACCAGGTTGCCGTTGTTAGCATTAATTTGAATGCTGTTGTGCACCACCTGAAGTCCGTATTGTAAAAAGCTTTTTTGTTTTTCACGCCCTATGGTAGCCAGTTTTTGGACAAAGGTAAAAAGGGCCGGGTAGTCGTACTTATAACAGAGCAGCAACCACTCTCTAAAACGTTCGAAGTTGGAGTGGTCATCTTCCAATTGGGATGACAGCATGATGGCACGGCTCCAGTTTCCATTGGCGTTGGCCACCAGTTCATCCAGTTGCGACTGGTCAATTCCGGGTTGCTGTTGCAAAGCATTCCGCAACACCTCATCCTTAATTTTAGGCACTTTAACAAGCTGAGCCCGTGAGCGTACCGTGGGCAGCAACATCTCATACCTTTCGGCCACTAAAAATATCAGGGTGTCCTGTGGCGGCTCTTCAAAGGTTTTTAGCAATTTGTTGGCCGGTGCTGCATCCATGCGCTCGGCCATCCAGATAACAGCAACTTTATAGGTCGCTTCAAACGATTTAAGACTCAGGGTTTTTATCAGGTTGTTGGCATCGCGGGCGTAAATGCTGCCTTGCTTGTTTCCAATGTTTAAAAAGGAGTACCAATCGTTTTGAACCCCGTAACCTTTTGCTTTTTGCAGGTATTCGATCCACTGTTTCGAAAAAAGTTCGGAGGAGGGGTTTTCGGTAGTTTTTTCAGGCTTGTTCGAGGGGAAGATAAAATGGAGGTCAGGATGTGAAAATTTCTCGTACTTAATGCACGATGAACAGTGTCCGCAGCTGTCGTCTTCCTGCTTGTTTTTACAGTTCAGGTATTGTGCGAAGGCGATGGCCAGGGGCAGCGTTCCCGAACCCTCCGGACCCAAAAACAGCTGGGTGTGCGCCACCCGTCCTTCTTTATAGGCATTGAGCAGTTTTGCTTTTACCTCTTCCTGACCAATGATATCGTTAAATCGCATAGGGGGTCAAAATTAGAAAAAAGAGCGGTGCATTTACTTTTATATTGTTTATTTTTTCATCTTTGCCGTCCAATTATCGAAATATATAAATACATCATATTATGGAAAATCATAACGAAAAACATTGTCTGGTTTGTCAACGTGACGAGCAGACTGTTCCCCTGGTAAGAGTAGATTTTAAAGGAAACGAGTATTGGATTTGCCCGCAGCACATTCCCGTGCTCATTCACGATCCGCAGAAGCTGGAAGGTATGTTGCCCGGCGCTGAAAATATGCAGGCCGGGTAAGGGTTTGTCGTGAGGCTCGTGCTATTTTGCTTCCTGCTGATGGCTGTAATTAGTTTTCTTTAAGGAGTTGTCATTTGCCTTTCAGGCATTATTCAGCCTAGTTATACGGTGTAGCTTTATTTATTAACGGCGGAACTCGTAGCACAGTATGGCCGTGGCTACCGCGGCATTCAACGACTCGGCTCCCGATTTACCTTTGCTAAACGCCGGGATGGTAATTTTGTGCGTGATAAGCGACAGGTAATCTTTTGAGATGCCATGCGCTTCGCTGCCAATTAAAATCACCCCTTTGCCCTGCTTTTCAACGCTGTTAACCGGGTCGCCATGCAAAAAGGCACCGTAAACATCAATGTCGGTGGGCATTTCGGTTAATATCTTTTCCAGGTCTAAATAATAAACCCGTACCCTGGCCAACGATCCCATGGTGGCCTGCACTACTTTAGGGTTGTAAACATCAACCGTTTCATGTGTGCATAGAATGTTTTTAATGCCAAACCAGTCGGCCGTACGAACAATGGTTCCCAGGTTGCCGGGATCTTTAATGCCGTCCAGGGCCAGCACGTAATCATCGATAGTCCCGGGATTAAAATCAGGAAGCTCAGGGAGCTTAAACACCGCCAACACTTCGGACGGGTTTTTTAACGATGACATCATCTCCATCTCTTTACCCGATACCTGCTGCACGTTATGCTCTTTCGCTCTTTCAGTAAACTTTTCAATCCACGACTCACGGGCAAAAAGCCATTGCAGCCGGAAAGGGCTGTTAAGCAGTTCAAGCACGTTGGTGCTGCCTTCGGCAACAAACAGGTTGTACTCGTTTCTGTACTTTTTTAGGTGTAGCGATTTTATTAATTTTATCTGTGCTTTGGTTGGCATGGGCGGTAGAATTAAGAATAGAGAATAGAGAATGTAGATTTAATAATACTTCTAAAATCTTAAATCGGTGTTCATTATTCGATATTCAGTTGTTAAACAAAAAAAAGAAGTCCTCCCGACAAGCAGAAGGACTTCAAATATAAATAAAATACTAAACCGGTAAATTATTCGGCAACAACATCTAAGTTAATATCCACAACAATGTCTTTGTGAAGTTTAACTTTGGCGGTGTATTGACCCACCTCTTTGATGTGTTCTTCGTCGATGATAATTTTTTTACGGTCGATTTCAACTTTTTTAGCTTCCTGAATAGCGTTAGCAATCATGATGGTATTAACCGATCCAAAGATTTTGCCTGATGTGCCTGCTTTAACGCCCACTTTCAGTTCCAAACCTTCCAGTACCTGAGCCATCGATTCAGCTTCTTTTCTGATTTTTTCCTCTTTATAAGCCTGCTGCTTTTTGGTTTCAGCAAGCATTTTTTTATTCGACGGGGTAGCAATAATTGCCATTCCTTTAGGAATAAGGTAATTTCTGGCGTAGCCGTCTTTAACGTTTACCAGGTCATTTTTATAGCCCAGTCCTGTTATCTCTTGTTTAAGAATTATTTCCATCTTTCAGTCCCTCCTTATTTAAGTAAATCCGCAACGTATGGTAACAAGGCAATGTGCCGGGCTCTTTTAACAGCCTGCGAAACCTTTTTTTGGTACTTGGTTGAAGTACCGGTAATACGGCGAGGTAATAATTTACCCTGCTCGTTAATAAATTTCATAAGAAACTGTTCATCTTTGTAATCGATGTACTTGATGCCGTTCTTTTTAAAACGACAATATTTTTTCTTTTTGGTATCTACTGCAATGGGAGTTAGATATTTGATATCTGAATTTGGTTGTGCCATTTTTTTAAATTTTCTGAGTTAATAAATTAAGCGTTAGCATTTTCTTTTTTGCCCTCTTTGGCTATTCTGCGTTTTTTCTCGTTGTATGCAACAGCATGTTTGTCGAGTTTTACAGTCAGAAAACGGATGACACGTTCATCACGTTTGAATTGTACTTCCAAAGGAGCCACAATGGTACCCTCGGCTTTGTACTCTACGAGGTGATAAAATCCGGTTGATTTTTTCTGGATTGGATAGGCTAACTTGCGCAATCCCCAGTTTTCGCGATGAACAATTTCGCCACCATTTTTGGTGATGAAATCTTCATACTTTTTTACCGCTTCCTTCATCTGTTCTTCAGACAAAACGGGAGTTAAAATGAAAACGGTTTCGTACTGATTCATAAAATTACTTTTTGTTAAGTTAAATACTTGATTTTTAATGCCCAAAATTGGGAGTGCAAAAGTATAAAAAGTTTTTAAACCAGCAAGTGTTGATTCATAATTTTTTTGCTTAGGGCGGATCGCGGGCTTTTCGCTATACTCCTCGGTGCAAAACCTTTTCAACCAGGGGCTTCCCGGTGGCTCCCGTTGGTCGCCCCTTACAGCCCGGTTTCAATAGGTTTTGCCCCTGCGGGGTGCCGCTGCAATCCCTACCGCGGCTACCTCTTTCAAAGGTTGTTTATTCTTTTAATATCTAGCTATTTACTTCTCGCAACCCAACCCAACCTAACAGGTCTCGAAAGGCTTGTGCACCGGCGACCTGTTAGGTTGGGTTTTAGCCTGTTAGGTAGGGTTTAAATCTTCCTCACTTCAATATGTTTTGGAATAGCAAAACAAAGTATCTTTGGGGCTTTAAAAATCACACCATGAAACATTCATGAGGGCTTATCGTCAAAAGGGGACGACCCTGTAAGGGTCGAATCTTATTAGCCATCCCCCGATAACTATAGGGGCGATAGCTATCGGGATTAACCCCGGGTAAAAAGAAAAATGGAACCCGTTTTGGCGCCTGCCCGACTGACTGTCGTTCGGGCGGGGGGTTTTTACCCCCTGCCTTAAGCTCGGCCCCTGAGCTTGCCGAAGGGTGCTGTAGGATGCTTAAAGGGAAGCAAAAATTGCCCGCCCGAACGCCCGCCTGGCCACATTCGGGCAGGTACCGTCTGGTACGCCCGCCCGACTGAACGTCGTTCGGGCAGGCCAACCCGACAAGGTCATTCTGGCGGGGGTGGGCAGGGGCATGATTATCTGACCCTGAAAGGGTCGAATCTTAATAGCCCGGGGTGAAACCCCGGGTATAAAGAAAAATCGAACCTGTTTTGGCGAAATTTTTGCTTTCAAAAGCAAAAATTGTGACAAAACACAAAAGAATAAAATACAAAATCATAAATACATGAAAAAATACATTGCACTATTTATTTTATTGGCTTTGGTGGGGGTAACCCAGGCACAAAACGGCCTCGTGTTTCATCACACCCTAAAGCTCAATATCAAACCTGAAACCTCGATGCTCACGGTGAGCGATGTTGTTTCAACCAATCATCCCGGCGACTTTATTTTTAGCATCAATGCCGATTTATCGCCGGTTACCTTTTCGAAAGAGGTAAAAGTTACCAAAGTGGATCAGCATATTCCTGCCACCGGTGTGGGCATGGACAGGGATGAAAACAGCGGTGACTTAAAAATTGATCAGTACAAAGTCCATTTTAAAGGAAAGAAAAATAGTTTCAGGGTAACTTATTCCGGGAAAATTGCGTCTGTCATCGAGCAGAGTGCTGAAAATTACCAGCGGGGGTTTAGCGAATCACCGGGTATCATCAGCAGCAAAGGAGTCTATTTGGCAGGCTCTACCTATTGGGTGCTCACAGCGGAGAATAGTCTGATGACTTTCGAGCTGACTACCACGCTTCCTTTCGATTGGAAATCTGTATCACAAGGAAAACGTACCTTTGATGCTAAAGAAAAAACAGGACATGTCGACAAGTGGGTTTGTGATAAACCGCAGGAAGAGGTGTTTTTAATTGCTGCTGAATTTACCGAGTACAGCTACACCATGAACTCCGGTGTAGAGGCCATGGCTTTTTTACGCACACCCGACGAGGGTTTGGCCAATAAATATCTTGAAGTAACGGAGCAGTACATGGAGATGGATAACGTGATGATAGCCCCCTATCCTTACTCTAAATTTGCGCTGGTTGAAAACTTTTGGGAAACAGGTTATGGCATGCCCTCCTTTACCTTGCTGGGCGAAAAAATCATCCGTTTCCCGTTTATTCTGCACTCGTCGTATCCGCATGAGCTGCTGCACAACTGGTGGGGTAATAGTGCTTATGTTGATTTTTCGCAAGGCAACTGGTGCGAAGGCATTACAGCCTACATGGCCGACCATCTTATCAAGGAGCAGCGCGGACAGGGCGAAAGCTATCGCCGCTCTACCGTACAAAAGTTTACCAACTTTGTAACGCCTGAAAATGATTTCCCACTTTCCAAATTTGCTTCGCGTTACGATGGCCCCAGCGAAGCCATTGGTTATGGAAAGGCATTGATGATGTGGCACATGTTGCGTCGTAAACTGGGGGATGATCTCTTTTTAAAAGGGTGGCAGAACTTTTACCAAAGACATAAATTTACCAAAGCATCTTATAACGATATTCGTCTTTCGATGGAAGCTGTTTCGGGCATCGATTTACAACCATTCTTCAGTCAGTGGGTATTGCGAACCGGCGCCCCCGAGCTGGTTATTAAATCACTGAAAACAGATACTTACAATAGTCAATTCCGTGTTTTCCTTACCCTGGAGCAAATTCAGCCCGATGAGGCTTTTTCCATCGATGTGCCTGTCGCCATCGCTACCGAAAAAGGTGTTCAGGATTTCACCGTTCAAATGACCGACAAAGAGCAGGATTATCAACTGGTGTTGAATGAAAAACCGCTCAAACTGGCCGTGGATCCGCAATACGATGTTTTCAGGAAACTTGACCCCAACGAGGTGCCCCCGGCCTTATCGAAAATATGGGCATCCAAAGACAATCTGGTGGTAATACCTGCCACTGCATCGGCAAGTCAAAAACAGCTTTATGCTGATTTTGCCAACGAGTGGAAAAAGGCCGATGCCCAAGCCCATTTTACTATTGTTACCGATGACGAGTTAACCAGTATCCCCACGGATAAAACCTTGTGGGTTATTGGTTTTGAAAACAAGTTTGCCGATTCGGTGAACAACGGACTAAATATTTATCATTCTGAAATTACCGCTGATTCGGTGGTGTTTCAAAAAAAGCAACTGCCCAAAAGCGACAACAGTTTTGTGGCTACGCTTTTCAACCCCTATAATGTGAACCGTAGCATGGTGTTTATCCAGCCAGGGAAAGCTGAGGCTGTTGCAGGATTAATCCGCAAGCTTCCTCACTATGGAAAATACAGCTACCTCGCCTTCGAGGGTGACGAACCCACCAACATTGCCAAAGGACAATGGCCTGTTACCAACTCCCCTTTGGTAAAGGTGCTTGATGCTGATGCGCAAAACATTTCTATGATTAAAGAGCGCAAAGCACTGGCCTACGAAAAACCTCTTTTTTCAGAAAAGCGGATGATGGAAACCATTCAATATTTGTCTTCGGATAAGTTGATGGGGCGAGGGCTGGGAACGCCGTACCTGGATAGTGCCGCACAGTATATTGCCGACAAGTTTAAAGCCTACGGATTACAACCCATGGGCGACAGCTATTTTCAGACTTTTAAACATAACTTTCCCAACAAGCCGGGTCCACAGGATTTGACTTTGAAAAATGTTATTGCCGTCATTCCTGGCACCGACCCCAATTTAAAAGAGTCCCCGGTAGTTGTTTCGGCCCATTACGACCATCTTGGTTTGGGTTGGCCTGACGTGCATGCCGGCGATGAAGGTAAAATACATCATGGTGCCGACGACAATGCCAGCGGGATTTCGATTTTGCTGGAGCTGGCCAAAAACATGTCGAAACTAAAACCTAAACGAACCATTGTTTTTGCTGCTTTCACGGGTGAGGAGGCAGGGTTGATAGGCTCGCGTTATTTTGTGGAACATGCAAAAGACTATTTCAAGGGCGTGCCTTTTGCCGATGTAAACATCGATACCGACGGCTCGTTGTTTGATAAAAAGCTGCTGGTGCTCAATGCCAACACTGCCCGTGAATGGAAATTTATTTTCATGGGCACCGACTATACCACGGGGGTAAAAAGTGAGGTGGTACAGCAACAGTTGGATGCCAGCGACCAGGTGGCCTTTATCGAGCAGGGAATCCCAGGCGTGCAGCTTTTTACTGGCGCTACCGAAAACTATCATCGACCCACCGATACCTGGGAAAAGATTGATGGTAAAGGGTTGGTGAAAGTAGCTACCGTGGCGAAAGAGGTGTTGGAATACCTGGCCGACCGCGAAGACCCCATGCCCTTTACCGGCAAGGCAAGCACCAGGGCGACAACCGAAGTACAGAAGCCGGCACCAAAAAAGAACCGTCGTGTTTCGACGGGTTCGGTACCTGATTTTGCTTACACGGGAAACGGTGTTAAAATTGGTGCCGTTATCGAAAATTCGCCTGGCGCCAAAGCGGGATTGCAAAAAGACGACATCATCATCGGTGTTAACGATGACAAGGTAACTGATTTAAGGAATTATACGGTCATTCTCAAAAAGCATCAGCCGGGCGACAAGGTTAAGATGAAGATTTTGCGTGGCGGAAAAGAGCAGGTAATTGAACTTGTGCTGGGAGAAAGGTAGCGGTATTGAAATTACTATTTCGAAGGCTTTTGCTATGAATTGTGAAATATCCCTGACTGTCTAAAGACAAACAGAGGGATGATTCTCCGACCCTGAAGGGGTCGAATATTAATAGCCCGGGGTGCAACCCCGGGTATAAAGAAAAATCAAACCTGTTTTGGCGCCTGCCCGACTGACCGTCGTTCGGGCGGGGAATTTTTGCCCCCTCACCTGAGCTTGGCTCCTGAGCTTTGGTTGCTGAGCTTGTCGAAGCAGTCGAAGGGTGTCGAAGGGGAGGAAGCAAAAATTGTGACAAAACATGAAAGAATGGAGTATAAAATATTTATCAGGTGAAAAATAAATAGCTAAAACCAGATGTGTATATAAATATTCAAACCAATTTGTGAATGAATGTAGGTTGAGCTGTTACACTGAACTCGGCCCCTGAGCTCGTCGAAGGGAGCCGAAAGATGCCAAAGGCTGCCGAAGATTGATACATTCATCTTCACCCATTTCAACAACCCGGCATCCTACCCCAAAATAACACGCATTTTTTTGATATCACATCCTGAAACTTTCAATGCACGCGGTAACCCGTGGCAGGGATGGCAGTGGCAGCCCACGGCAACCAAGGCTGATGTGGAGTAGCGGGGGCGGAGCGACTTTAGGAGCTACCACCATCGCGTTACGAAACACAGCCTTGGGTGCTGTGGCTATAACGGACAGCCCGGTTGCCGCCCAAGGCCATGAAATATTCAATATCTTTGCCCTCCTAACTTTAAAAATACAATGATGAATCGAAATAATTTATTGATGCCTTTTGATACGCCTTACCAAACGCCGCCGTTTGACAAGATTAAGGAGGAGGAGTATTTGCCGGCGTTTAAGGCTGCCATGGCCACCGCGAAAAAGGAGATAGAGCAGGCGGCCACGAGTGCTGTGGCACCTACGTTTGAGAATAGTGTGGAGGTTATGGAGCAATCGGGCAGGCAGCTGACGGCCATTAGCAACATATTTTTTAACCTTAACCACGCAGCTACCAACGAGCATATTCAGGCTATCGCGCGCGAGGTGATGCCCATGCTGACAGAGTATAGCAACGATATTTGGCTTAACGAGGCTTTGTTTAACAGGGTGAAGCAGGTGTACGACCGGCGTGCCACGCTGACGCTAAGGACTGACCAGCAAAAGCTTTTGGAGGATACTTACAAGGAGTTCGTGCGTCGCGGGGCGCTGCTCACCGGATCTGACAAGGAAGAGTACCGACGTGTTACCCGGGAACTTTCGCAGCTTTCGCTGGCGTTTGGCGAGCATGTGCTGGCCGAAACCAACGACTTCGAATTGCACCTGACACATGAAAGCGATGTAAGCGGTTTGCCTGATGGTGTTAAAGAGGCCGCAGCGGCACTGGCCAAAAGCAAGGATAAAGAGGGGTGGCTTTTCACGCTTCATTTTCCTTCGTACATGCCCTTTATGAAGTATGCCGACAACCGCGCGCTGCGTGAGCAGATGTTTTTGGCTTACGCCAGGAGAGGCAATCGTGGCAACGAGCATGATAACAACGAGATCATCAGGAAAATGGTTTCGTTGCGATTGAAAAAGGCTCATTTGCTGGGCTATCAAACCCATGCCGACTATGTGCTGGAAAAGAGCATGGCTACTTCGCGCGACCGCGTGACGGGGTTTTTGCAGCAGCTGCTGGAGAATTCGTTTGAGTTTGCCCAAAAGGATGTGGAAGAGGTAGCGGCTTACGCCAAAGCACATGGGCTGGAAGGTGCGCTGCAACGCTGGGATTACATCTATTATGCCGAGAAGTTAAAAAAGGAAAAGCTGGGATTAAACGATGAAATGACCCGTCCTTACTTTCAACTCGACAGGGTTGAGAAAGGGGTGCTGGGACTGGCCACCAGACTCTACGGATTAAAATTTAAAGAAAACCGGGAAATACCGAAGTATCATGATGAGGTAAAGGTTTTTGAGGTGTTTGACGAAGATGATACTTTTTTAAGTGTTTTGTATGTCGATTATTTCCCTCGGCCTTCCAAGCAGGGCGGTGCCTGGATGACCTCTTTCAGGGAGCAATACATCGACCACGGCAAGGAGGTGAGGCCGCTGGTTTCGCTGGTGACCAATTTTACAAGGCCTACCGAGTCGAAGCCTTCGCTGCTGACCTTTATGGAGGTAAAAACCTTTTTGCATGAGTTTGGACACGGGCTTCATGGCATGCTGAGCAAGGTTTATTACGAGAGTCAGTCGGGGACCAATGTTTACCGCGACTTTGTGGAGTTGCCTTCTCAGTTGATGGAAAACTGGGCGACTGAAAAAGCATGGTTGCAATCGGTGGGTATCCATTACCAAACGGGGTCGGTAATGCCTGATGAACTTATTGAGAAGCTGATCGAGAGTGCCCGTTTTCAAAGTGGTTATGCCATGATACGGCAGCTTTCGTTCGGGTTGAACGATATGGCGTGGCACACGTTAACACGACCCTTCGAGGGGGATGTAAACGAATTTGAAAAAGAGGCCATGAAATCCACGGAGCTTTTTCCGCCGGTGGAGGGAACCTGCATGAGCACTGCCTTTTCGCATATTTTTGACGGGGGCTACTCGGCAGGATATTACGGTTACAAATGGGCAGAGGTGCTGGATGCCGATGCTTTCGATCTTTTTAAGGAGAAGGGCATTTTTAACCGCGAGGTAGCACGCTCGTTCAGACAGCACGTGCTGGAAAAAGGGGGCACCGAGCACCCCATGAAGCTGTACAAAGCCTTCCGGGGCCATGAGCCTTCAGTGGAGCCGTTGCTAAAAAGAAGCGGACTGGTTAAGGAGGATGAGTAAAGTGTGTTGTGGGGCTAATGGCTACAGCTGTGAAATAGGTTGTGAGTGGTTGGGAGGTTGTGAGTGGATAGTTGTGCTTTTGCAAAAAAAAAGGATTCAAATATATTATGGGATTGAAAAAGTGGGATTTAAAATTATCAATCTGAAGCTAAAATAGTTAAAGAATAGCTTTTGTATTTAAAACTAAAACTCTATCTTTGAATCCGAATACTATTCCAAGTTGTCAGGTAACCTTGTGGAACTTAACAGCGATATTAGTAACCATTCATCAATAAACTATTTATTATGACCACCGTTAATAATTTTTTAACATGCAAGGCTACTAACTACTACGGTAAAGCACCAAAAGATAATGTACTTGCAAGAGAAATTGATAAAAAACCAACCCCAAGGGTAGAAAAAATTAGAGAAAGATACTTCGATGCAAAATCCTCAGCATCCATGCAGTTTCCATATTGGTACACAAGAAGATGGAACGAACTTGAAGGTGAAGTTGCAATGGTTAGGCGAGCAGAAGCATTAAAATCAGGGTTTGAACATTTAAGTCCTGCCATTTTTCCCGGCGAACTACTCGTCATGCAAAAAGCAGAATATTTACGTGGTTCATACCCTATGCCATGGCTTTCGGAATCATTCTTTCTTGCCAAAGAGGATGAAATCTACAAAGAAGCATTAGAAGCCGGCAAAGTAAGTTCGGACGAAGTTACTACCATGGGACAAGGGGGCGGTAACGTTACAAAAAGTGCCGGGAATATTGTTTCAATTGCCGGTAAATTTGGTATGCGTAAAGAAGAAATTCCTGCTCTTATTGCTACATCAAAAAGGTGGCATAATAAATCGGTTGATGATGTAGGACATAAATACGAACAAATGGTTCCCGGTTACGATACCAAAGAGGAAATAATGAGAGCTGTTATTTGTATGTTCGATTCCGGATATACACTTCCGCAAGGTCGTGAAGTAATGAACTATTATTATCCTTTGCAATATGGTATTAACGGGATTATAGATATTTGTAAATCTAAACTAAGCGATTCGGCCGGCTTTCCGGAGATGGATAGGATTTACTTTTTTAAAGCAGTTGAAACTACATTGTATGGCATTCAAACATGGATAAAAAACTATGCAAAAGAGGCTCATTTATTGGCTGATTTAGAAAAGGAAGAAAAACAAAAAGCAGAATATTTAGAGATTGCTGAGCGCTTAGAGTGGATATCAGAAAATTCGCCAAGAGATTTTAGAGATGCCTTACAATTAGTCTGGACTTTTCATGTAGCAGTATTAAATGAAGATGCAATCTCCGGGCTTTCGCCGGGTCGTTTGGGACAAGTTCTGTATCCATATTGGAAAAAAGATATGGATGAGGGCAAAATTGACGAAAAACAAACCTTAGAGCTTTTAGAAGCAATGCGAATGAAATTTACCGAAATTGATGTGTTTGCATCAATGGGTGTAGTTGGTGGTGTATTGAGTGGTAATACATTCAACAACCTAAGCATTGCCGGTTTAGACAAAGACGGAAATAATGCCGCTAACGATTTGGAAATGTTGATTATGGAATCTGCCATGACTTGCGATACCCCACAGCCAACATTAACCATGCTATATGACGAAGTCACACCGGAAGAGTTTCTTTTAAAAGGAATTGAAACTACAAAAATTGGTACAGGTTATCCTGCATGGGTAAACAATAGGGTAGCCATGGAGTTTGTCATGCAGAACTTCAAAAAAGAAGGAATGGATTTGGAAGAAGCAAGAGCATGGGCTATTGGCGGATGTCTGGAAACTTCTGCCGGGAGCTGGATGCCTCTTGAATTTAACGGCGAAACACATTATATACCTGGTGGTTCAGCGCCGGCAACAAGTGTTGGTGTGCATTTTATTTCGGTTCCAAAAATTCTTGAAGCAGTTTTATTCGATGGCTTAGATAGAAGAACAGGAATTAGGGTATATCCTGCTCATGGTAAAAAGCTTGAAACTTACGAAGAAGTTTGGGATACATTTAAAGAATATTTTAGTTTAACCGTTGAAGTTTTAACACTTACAAATAATATTCAACACGACCTTTGGGGTAAAATATCGCCATCTATTGTAAACAGTATGCTTAAACCGGATTGTTTAGAAACAGGTAAAGATATTAGCCGAAAAGGTAGTAGATATAATAGAACTTTTAATGTAGAAGTATCCGGTGGTGTCAATCTTGCAAATTCTTTAGCATCATTAAAGAAAAATGTTTACGAAGAGAAAAACTTCACTTTAGATACTTTACGGGATGCTATTGATGATAACTTTGGTTTCTTCACTGCACAGGAAACGGGTTCTTATAGTTTAATCGAACAAGTTAAAAAGGACAAATCTGATAAATGGTTAAAAATACATTCGCAATGCATCGATGCTCCTAAGTATGGAAACGATGATAAGTTTGTAGATGATATTTTTAGAGATTGGCAGATATGGTTTTCCGAAATGTGTGAAGGCTACAAATCGCTTTACGATGAGCCATTATACCCTTGTCAGATTTCGGTATCAACCCATGCACCCATGGGCGCTGTAACACTCGCCACACCAGATGGCCGGTTAAGCGGTACAACTTTCTCTGATGGATCTGTTTCGGCCTATCCGGGTACAGATAAAAATGGACCTTATGCCTTATTTAATTCTGCAACTTGTTATAACCATTCACTTTCTCAGAATTCTCAGTTGAACATGAAAATTCATCCATCAGTGGTTAAAGGAAGAGACGGCTCTAAAAAGTTCTTAGAAATGATTAGGGCCTATCTTAGAAAAGGAGCCTTCCATGCTCAGTTTAATATTGTAGATTCCAGAATGTTAAAAGAAGCCCAGGAAGAACCGGATAATTACAGAGGATTAATGGTTCGGGTGGCCGGTTTTACACAGTATTGGGTAGAACTTGGTAAACAAATTCAAGATGAGGTAATTGCCCGAACAGAATACGAAGAGATTTAATAATAATTTTAGTAAAATCACTTAAAGGATATTAATAGTTAGGTATCCAGTAATTAATGAATCTGTTTAAAGTTAACTTGTTTGTTAAAAAATATTTAGAATGATTGTTCAAAAAATAGTTTCTGGTTACATTACCATTCCGGGCAGGGGTTGTCACACTGAGTCGGTCCCTGAGCCTTGGTTGCTGAGCTTGTCGAAGCAGTCGAAGGGTGTCGAAGTGTGATGCATTCTTCGACTACGCTCAGAATGACACACTACTTATTTTTCGAACTGCATTTAAAAGCATACTGTATAATGTGAATATCTTCAAATCTGTCAACTTTAAACAATTTCAAAATAAAAAATAGATATAATGAGACATTACGATTGTAAATATTATCTTGCTATTGATGCTTTTAAAGGCATTTGTAAAAGAGATAAAAGCGATATATTAGCAGATGATGCTTCTTGCGAATATTTTGAAAAAGCAGAAAAATGCATCCACTGCGCTCATTTTAAATTAGTGTCTGACGAAATGGGTACTTGTATGGATAAACACGAGGCATATCCCCAAATGAATGCTAATACTTGTTCTGACTTTACGTGGAATTAAAAGCCAATATTTTTGATATTCAAGGATTATCTGTTCACGATGGTCCGGGTTGCCGCACAGTAGTTTTTATGCAAGGGTGCACCCTTAATTGCGATTGGTGCTCAAACCCGGAAGGCATCAGCTTGTCTCACGCATTATTTTACGATGTCTCTAAATGCCGGCTTGATGGGGCTTGCGTGAGCGATTGTAAATTTGATGCCATTGAAATAAAAGACCATAAACTTATCATCGACAGAAATATTTGTAAGTCTTGTAACGATTTTTCCTGTTTAAATAATTGTTATACAAAAGCGCTATCTATTAGTTCCAGAGAGATGAATGTTTCTGAATTAATGGAAATAATAAAACGGGACAGGCATTTCTGGGGAAAGGATGGAGGGTTAACCCTGTCAGGGGGAGAGCCATTATTGCAAATAGACTTCGCAGAAGAAATCCTTAAAAAAAGTTATGATGCCTATATTCACACTGCCATAGAAACTTGTGGCAATATTCCCTGGCAAAACTACGAAAGAGCTATTCCCTACTTAGATTGGATATTTTTTGATTTAAAAAACATTGATTCCAATTTGCATAAAATGAAGACCGGAGCTGGCAATAAACAAATAGTAAGTAATTTAATAAAACTATCAAAAGAGTTTAAGGGAAGGTTAGTGGTGAGAATTCCTGTAATACCTGGTTACAACAATAGTATAGAGATAGTTAATGGCTATATTAAGTTTTTTAAAGAGAATGATATTAGCGAAGTTAATTTATTGCCTCTTCACCATTTAGGAAGAGAAAAATACCAACTGTTGCAAAAGGAGTATAAAATGGATGCTAAAAACATACCAACTAATGAAGATATGAATATAATGTCAAGCCTCTTTAAAAATGAGGGTTTGAAATGTTATATTGGTAGCTCAACACCTTTTTAAAGGCGCTTCAAACCACTGGCCTCAAACTCTCAGGCAATGATGTCAACATTTTCCGGTTTTATAATTTCGATAGCCAACATGGATGCCCAGGTGCGACAACCCCTTTTTCATAACATCCTTTAAACTGGTTTTCTTTCGGGAAATATCATAATCAAACTGCCAGTTTTTTTCGGCGATCCGTTTTTTCATTACTGCGGGATGTTCCCCCTCAAATCGTTTTAGCTGCCTCACATGCTTTTCGTAGTCAAACGCTTCCACTTTGGCAACATGTTCATCAAGCCAGCTATCGTCGTGCCAGTATTTATGAAAGGTCTCCTGTTTTTTTTGCATTTTCCGCGGATCTTTTACCCAGCCGTAATGATACACGTAGGCATCCACGGGTTTTACGCACAGTTTTTGGTTGTTGCCTTTCCGGAAACCCTGTGCATCATTGTGTGAGTAAATGGAAGGGTTGTTTTTGATGACCCTGATTTCGTGGCTGTACCAGTTGGAAGAGGAACCCACGTAGTCGTAGGAACCATAAAAGTGCAGATAGTTAAAAAGCAGTCCGTCAACTTTGTGGTTATCTTTGTGCCGAAGCATGCTTTGACGGATGGTGTCAAGGTATTTTTCATGGACTACTTCATCGCCCTGGATATAAAATGCCCAGTCGGAATCGTTGGCTATTTGTGCCAAAGCCTTGTCGGTTTCCACTGCCAGAACCCTGCCGCCTTCCCGCAGGCTTTCATCCCATTGGGTTTCGATGATTTTGATTTTTGTTTGATCAATTTGTCGGATAAGTTGCAGGGTATCGTCGGAAGATTTACCCACGGCCACCACAAACTCATCACAAAGGGGTAAAATGGAGGTGATGGCCTCCACGATCGGGTAATCGTAAATGAGCGCATCTTTGATAAAGGAGAAACCACTTACTTTCATTTATTTATAAATTTGTATTCAGCTAATATTGTGTCTTTTATGTTTTGTCACGATTTTTGCTTCCTTCCCTTCGACGATCTCAGGGCAGGGGGCAAAAATCCCGCCAAAACGGGTTCAATTTTTCTCTTTACCCGGGGCTTCACCCCGGGCTATTAAGATTCGACCCTTACAGGGTCGGGCCATCATTCCCCTGCCTCGCCCCGATACCCTCGTCGGGTGTGTGTTTTTTGATCGTCATGAATGTTACATGATCTTTATAATTAATTTCGGACTGGCCCCTGGTAGGTGAGTTTACTGTTCAAACAATTTCCTGATGGAGGCGTGGTGTGCTTTTATGATTCCTTTTTCGGTGATGATACCGGTGATGTATTTGGATGGGGTAACATCAAAAGAAGGGTTGTATGCTTTGGACCCCGGGTTGTTGACACGCACCTTTACCAGGTGGCCGTTTTTATCATAGCCTGTTTGGTACAACACTTCGTCTTCGTGCCTGAACTCAATGGGGATGGCTTTTCCGGTTTTGCATTGCAGGTCGAAAGTGGCGGTGGGTGCTGCCACGTAAAACGGTACGCCCAGCGCTTTGGCGATGATGGCTTTTTCGAAGGTTCCTATTTTGTTGGCTGTATCACCATTGGCGGCAATACGGTCGGCACCCACGATGACCATATCGATTTTTCCTTCTGCCATCAACATGGCCGAAGCGTTGTCGGGAATGATAACATGCGGTACTCCCTCGTTGTATAACTCCCAGGCGGTGAGTCTGCCCCCCTGACTACGAGGGCGGGTTTCGTCAACATAAACAAAAACATCTTTTCCCTGTTCGCGGGCCGTGTAGATGGGTGAGAGCGCCGTACCATAGTCAACAAACGCCAGCCAACCGGCATTGCAGTGCGTCATGATGTTGGCTTTTTTACCGATGAGCGCAGCGCCATATTCACCAATGGCTTTCGAACTCATGGCATCTTCGCGGGCAATGCGTTTGGCTTCCACCAGGGCGTCTTCCGGGCTGTGAAGTCCTGCCTGATAGACTCTCTCGACAGCATAAAACAGGTTTCTGGCTGTGGGTCGCGTGGCTTCAATATCCTGGCGGGCTTCGCGAATCACCACCGCCCTGTTTTTACCCTTTGCTTTCAAAAATGCCTGTGCCATGGCGTAACCTGCAGCTGCCCCTATGGCTCCTGCCCCGCGCACCACCATGTCGGTAATGGCCAAACAGGTATCCCAGTAGGTTTCGCATTTATGAATAACAAATTCAAAAGGAAGTTTATTTTGCTGAATCATGTAAACCACGTTACCTTCCATCCAAACGGTTTCGTATTGTTGATCTCCTACGGTCATAATAATGATTTGCTAAATGTTTAGCTTGTTATTTGCTAATTGTTAAATTACTATTTTAAAATAAAATCAAACGATTGACCTTATTTATCAATATTTATCACAAATAAGTAAATTATACCAAATTTTATTACTTATTTGCTAATTGCTTCAAGGCAATCCAGGTGAGCAACCCGGTGCCGATTCTTATGCTCTCTTCATCCACATCAAAAGTGGGCGTGTGCAGACCCGAGGTAATGCCTTTTTCGTGGTTGGCCACGCCAAGCCTGTAAAAGCAGGCAGGCACCCGCTGCGCGTAATAGGCAAAATCTTCCACGGTCATCCTGCGGGGCAGGGTAACCACCTGCTCTTCTCCCAAATAGGTTTTGGCTGCCTCGATAGCAGCTTGTGTGACCTTATCGTTGTTGATTAATACGGGATAGCCTTTATCGATGATCACTTCGTAGGACAAACCCTGTTTTCCGGTTATTTCGGCAGCGACTTCATGAAGCAGGGTGTGTACCGTTGCTCTCCACGACTCGTCAAAAGTCCTGAAGGTACCATGGATGGCTACTTCGGCGGGAAACACGTTGTGGGCACCGTTTCCCACAATCTTTCCAAACGACAAAACCGTGGGAACTCCCTCGGGAGCCTGTTCGTCAACACGCTTTTTTAAGGCTACAATCAGCTGCGATGCTACCCACACGGCATCGTCACCGCGTTCGGGCATGGCGGCATGCCCTCCTTTACCCCGCACGTAAATATTGATTTCATCGGACGAGGCCATATATTCCCCTGTCCTGAAACCCACCTTGCCCACAGGTAATTCCGGGAATACGTGCTGCGCCACGATGGTAGCCGGTTTTGGATTGTCCAACACCCCCTCGGTAATCATCTGTTGCGCCCCACCGGGCAGCACTTCTTCCGCCGGTTGGAAAATGAGTTTTACGGTTCCTTCAAATTCTGTTTTCAGTTTTTGCAAAAGGTAGGCAACCCCCAGCAGGCAGGTAGTGTGCACATCGTGGCCACAGGCGTGCATAATTCCGGTATTCAGTGATCGATAAGCTACCTTGTTTTCTTCCTGAATGGGCAGGGCATCCATATCGGCACGTAAAGCCACGGTTTTGCTGTCAGGATTTTTTCCTTTAATCAGCGCCACCAAGCCATTACCCGCTATCCCCGTTTGATGGTCAATGTTCCATTGAGCAAGCAGGTTGGCAATATACCTGGCTGTTTCAGTTTCGTGAAAGCTTAGCTCGGGATGCCTGTGTAAATGGCGTCGCGTTTGCCTGAGCATATCATAGTTGGCTGACACCAGCTCTTTTATGGTTTCTTTTGTAATCAATATCCCGGGTTAAATTAACAAAGCAAATGTACATCAATTTATTGATGCCTTAAAGCCGGAAAGTGTAGTTTTGTGTGAGGCACATTCGACATTAAACAGCCATTTGGAGGAAAGACTTTGGCGTCGCACGGTTGCAAACCGTGCGAGAGAGGTTAGTGTTAGCAATTGACCCCGGGCTAAAC